>JALWZK010000031.1 GCA_027002665.1 Campylobacteraceae bacterium
ATATTCTGATGGATTGGTTAAATCATTCAGTTTTGTCGATACTTGAAAATTATTAAAAATAATACTAATCTTTTTATTAGATAAATTAATTTTATTTAGTTCATTCTCTATATTTTGTGATGATATTAGATAGGTATTATCAATATTTTTCGATAGATGTTTAGATAAATTACTATTTTTACCTATAATTATATTTACCATTGGTTCTTTACTCCTTTAATATTGCTAATGGTATCAGAAAAGAATTTAAAATTTAAATAAACGAGGAGATATAATTTATATTGAATAGATTAAGAAGAGGTTATACAACAGGAGTTCACGCCTCAATAGCATTTAAGTCCGCCTTAGAGACATTTTTAATTACAGGTGAGAAATCTATATCTATTACAAATAAGATGGATAATGATGACCTTGATGTAACTAAGGGGTGTGAGATTATTGTAACCATATCCAATAGCATAGAGGATTTGGAGCTAAATCTCCAACCTCATCGACCATATAGATTTAAATCCCTCAATATATATGCAGGGGTGGGGGTTGGAGTTGTTACAAAAGATGGACTAAACCCCCCTAAGGGATACCCTGCAATAAATCCAATACCACTTAAGGCTATTAAAGTTATATATAGTAGTTTTAAACATAATGGAGAGGAGATATTTGCGACTATATCTGTAACTAATGGAGAAGAGTTAGCAAAACAGACAGCAAATAGAAAAGTTGGGGTTATTGGTGGCATATCTATCTTAGGCACAACGGGATTTGTAAAACCCATTTCAAGCTCTGCCTATATTGATAGCATAAGGACAGAGTTAAATTTTGCTCAGAGTAATGGATATAGGGAGGTTGTTTTAACTATTGGAAATAGCTCTTTTGGTAGGGGTAGAGAGCTATATAATATTGAACAGATAGTCCAGATTGGTAATTTTGTATATGACTCAATAGAGATTGCAAATAGTATTGGAATTAAAAAAATTATACTTATATGTGGTATTGGTAAGGCTACAAAAGTTATGCAAGGGCATAAAAATACCCATAATAGATTTGGAGAGATTGATTTTATATCACTTCAAAAGGAGATTTTAAGGGAGTTTAATATCCTAATAGATATAGAGAGGAGTAGAACTGTAAAGGGGATTGTCTCTCAATTAAATAGAGATAAGTTTTATAAATTAATAAAAGGTAGAGTTAATAACAGGATAAAACTATGGTTTCCAGATATTGAAATAGATACTTTAATTATCTAAAGGGTATAATACCTTAAATTAAAAATAGGATTTTTATGGGTATTTTTGTTGCACTATTAGTATTATCACTTTTAATATTTTTTCATGAGTTGGGTCACTTTTTAATGGCAAAATTCTTCGGCGTAAAGGTCGATATATTTAGTATAGGATTTGGTAAACGAATCTTTACAAAAAAGTTTTGGGATACAGAGTGGAGTATATCTATTGTTCCACTTGGGGGATATGTAAAGATGAAGGGGCAAGATGATACCAATCCACTATTAAAAAACTATGATAGTGACAGTTATATCTCTAAGAGACCTTGGCAGAGAATATTGATACTCCTATCGGGACCCTTCGCCAACTTTTTTGTAGCCTTTATTCTATATTTTACGGCCTCACAGATGGGAACATACCTATCTCCACTTTTTAACTATGCACACTATATACCGCCCACTATTGGCTCCTTCTCCAATAACTCACCTGCAAAAGAGGCAGGATTAAAAGAGGGGGACAGGATAGTTAAGATTAATGGTGTAGAGATTAAAAATTGGGACGATATTGGAGAGAATATCCAGAGATATAGTGACAGTATAGAGTTTACTATTTTAAGAGATAATAGAGAGCTAACCTTCAATATCAAACCTCTAATAAGAGAGCAGAAAAATAAATTTGGAGAGACAATTAAGAGGAAAATTATAGGTATTGCTCCAAAGATTACAGATAATATATTAAAATTCTCTCCAATAGATGGTATTGTGTTTGCATATAATGAGACTATTTACGCTTCAACAATGATTTTTAAGAGTGTCGAGAAGTTAATTACAGGCTCAGTTCCTGCAAATCAATTGGGTGGAGTAATATCCATTGTAGATATTACATCAAAAGCGAGTCAATCGGGTCTATTAGCCCTAATATTTTTTACAGCTTTAATCTCTGTAAACTTGGGAGTTTTAAATCTACTTCCAATTCCTGCACTTGATGGGGGGCATATTATGTTTAATCTCTATGAGATAGTAGCAAGAAAAGCTCCGAGTGAGAAGATAATGTATAGATTGACTATAATTGGGTGGGGGATTCTACTCTCCCTTATGCTACTTGGAATATATAACGATTTAAATAGACTATTAGGATAGGTTATGATGAGAGAAAGATTAAGAGAAAATTTAGATAGAGTTATTTGGAATATTGAGAAGGCAAGAGTTGAGGTGAGTGAACACCATATTGTAAAACTTGTTGCAGTTGGAAAATATACTACTTCAGAGAATATAAAACTGCTATATGAGTTGGGACAGAGGGCATTTGGCGAGAATCAAGTTCAACAGTTAGCCAATAGAGTTAAAGAGTTGAGTAGTCTTCCAATAGAGTGGCACATGATAGGAACTCTACAGACAAATAAGATAAATAGACTGATTGAGTTAAAGCCATACCTATTACAATCATTGAGTTCTCTCAAATTGGCAGAGGCATTAAATAGTAGATTGGAGCGAAAAGGGGCAACTATGAATGCTCTACTTCAGATAAACTCCTCCAATGAGAAGAGTAAATCTGGGGTTAAACCGGATGAAGCGATTGATATATATCAAGAGATAAGAGAGAGATACCCAAATATAAAGTTGAGAGGTGTAATGACTATTGGAGCTTTAAGTAATAATAGAGAGATAGTTCAGCAGAGCTTTGAGACTACGCACACTATATATGATAGATTGAGACGAGATGGAGCAGAGATATGCTCTATGGGTATGAGTGGAGATTATGAATTAGCTATTAAGTGTGGCTCAAACTTAGTCCGTATCGGTTCAAAAATATTTAGATAAGGTATATAAGATGAGACAATTAATACACTATTATAGTGACTTCGATACATTTAAAGAGTGGTATAGAGAGCATAATATTAAAAATTCTAAAAAATTGATAATTGAGATTAACTATCCAGGTGATGATATTGAATATATACAGGATATTTTAAATAGATTAAATAGAATATTTCCAGATGCCACAATAATAGGTATGCAGAGTTTTGCAAGTTTTATAAATCATCAAATTTCAGATTTAAATAGGCAACCTATTATATCTATAATAGAGTTGGAGACCAGTTCTGTATCATCTCTGGTATTGGATTTGAGTAAAAACTATACTCAAGAGGAGTTTGATGAATATAAAATAGATAAAAATCATATACAGAAGTTTTTACAATCAGATACAGAGGCGATTCAGATTCTCTCCAGCTTTAATAATTGTCAAACCTCATCACTTATAAACTCATTGGGGAGAGACTTCAGCCATCTGAAAATTTTTGGAGGTGGGGCTACAAGTAAATCTCCAAATAGCAATAAATCATTTGTATTCTATAAGAATAGAATATATCGAGATGCTATTATATTAATATTTTTACATGGAGAGAATCTATCTGTGGAGCTATATCAAGCTTTTGATTGGAAACCTATAAGTAAAAAGAAGAGAATTACTAAGACTAAGGGTTCAACCATATTAACTATGGCAGATAATCCTGCCTTAGATATATATAGAAAATATTTTCCAAATATAGAGGAGAATAGGTCTGTATTTTTGCAAGTTCCACTATTTATTACAAAGGAGAATATCTCATATACAGTTCGTATATTGGATACCGATTTAGAACAGCAGAGCATTATAACAACTCAAAAATTGAATCAGAATGATATTGTGCAACTCTCTATCGGGAATTATAATGCAATGATGAATAGGATTCAAGAGATTTATAACTTCCTATCCTCTACCCCGGCAGAGGCGTTATGGATTGGAGCAAATATATCCTATGAGTATGGTTTTAGAATACCCATTAAACACTACATATCAAATATTAAGGATAATAATCACATATTTGGATATATGACGGCACAGGAGTATTTTAATAAAGAGAATCAACCCAATACCTACCATAACCACACATTTATTATGGCAGCACTTAGTGAATCAAATAGTAAACATATAGATTTGGTAGAGTATAAAGAGACAAATATTACACCATTTGAGATTGCAAATAAGAATCTCTACTCAATTATGCACAAGACAGCAAATGAGCTTAATCGTTTAACTGAAAATTTAGAGATTAGAGTAGAGCAGAGAACAAAAGAGTTACAGAAACTGAATGATGAGCTACAGATTAGAATTGATAATGCCGTCAGAGAGGTCAAGAGACAGACTGCAATTATGAATCAACAGTCGAGACTTGCATCTATGGGAGAGATACTTGAAAATATTGCTCATCAGTGGAGACAACCTTTAAACTCTGTATCTTGGATACTCAATGATATAAAGATTAAGACAGAGCTTGGTATGAAAGATAGCATCAATATAGAGGAGGTGACAGAGAAGATAAATAACTCTATACAGTTTCTATCCAATACGGTTGATGATTTTAGAAGATTTGTAGATAAATCCGATATACCTCAAACATTTAATCTTAAAAAGACCATAGAATCGACCATAAAATTGATTGGAGATACATTTAAGAGATTAAATATTAGTGTGGAGCTTGATTGTGACCCCAATATTAACTATAAGGGTTATGAGAATGATATAAAACATACTATTATGAACCTCCTCAATAATGCGAGAGACGCCTTTGAAGAGAATAATATTACCAATGGGAAGATAACTATCAGAGTCTATCATGAGAAAGATGAGCTTATTATTACGGTTCAAGATAATGCAGGGGGGATTCCTAAGAAGATTTTAAAGAATATCTTTGACCCATATTTCACTACAAAGCATAAGACAAAAGGGACAGGTTTAGGGCTATATATGAGTAAAAATATGATAGAGAGAGTGCATGGCTCTATTGAGGCATTTAGTATCTTAAATGAGAAGACAACATTTGTAATTAGGTTACCGGATGAGGGAGCTGTCCCATCATCTAAGAAGAGAACAGAGTATCAACAGTTAGAGGAGGAGTAGTATTCCTATAATTGAGATAAAAAATTTATATTTTGCCTACAATAGACAGAGTATCCTGGAAGATATAAACTTAGAGGTAGAGAGTAGAGATTTTCTGGCTATTATTGGACCCAATGGTGGAGGAAAATCGACACTTCTAAAACTGATATTGGGTTTAATCCCAACTCAAAAGGGGATAATTAAAACCTTTGGAGAGAAACCTCAAAAAAATCTATCTAAGATAGGTTATGTTCCACAAAATACAAATATAAATATCAATTTCCCAATTAAGGTTATTGAGGTTGTGCTTATGGGGCATATCGGAACTAAGAGACCTCTATTTGGATATGCAAAAGAGGAGATAAGTTGTGCTATGGGTTCATTGGCACAAGTTGGAATGGAGAATTTTGCACACAAGAAGATAGGTGAACTATCGGGTGGGCAGAGACAGAGAGTTATGATAGCAAGAGCCTTATGTGCAAATCCTAAGATTTTAATTCTTGATGAACCAACAGCAAGTATAGATATTGATGGGCAGAGAAAGATATATCAACTTCTAAAGGCTCTAAATAGAGAAATTACTATAATTGTAGTCAGCCATGATATATCTGTTATATTGGGATATGCAAATAAGATAGTCCATATCAATAAGAGATTGATATATCATAAGTTAAATCAGCAAGAGAAGGAGAGGTTAAATATGGAAGGACACTTTTGCGAAGTTGAACTATTTAATATATTAAAGGATAATAGTAGATGATAGAGGCTCTATCTTATGATTTTATTCAAAATGCTCTTATTGCGGGGATTTTAGTATCTATCGCTTCAGGTATAATCGGTTCACTAATTGTTGTAAATAGAATGGTATTTCTTGCGGGTGGAATTGCTCACACCTCTTATGGTGGGATTGGCATTGCCATATTCTTGGGAATCCCAATCTTCTTAGGGGCATCTCTATTTGCTGTTGTCTCTGCACTAATTATCGCCTCCATTACACTCAACCATAGAGATAGAGTTGATACATTTATTGGATTAATGTGGGCTATCGGAATGGCAGTGGGGGTGGTATTTATAGATTTAACAGATGGATATAAGGGTGACTTAATGAGTTATCTATTTGGCTCAATTCTATCTGTAAGCTCCAATGATTTATACTATATGGCACTCCTATTAATCTCAACTATCTTAATTGTCACATTGAGATATAGAGAGATACTATCTGTATCCTATGATAGTGAGTATGCTCAACTTAGGGGAATTAATGTTAGATTCTATTACACTCTAATTTTAATCTTATCGGCTCTCACCGTAGTGGTTGCTATGAAGGTGGTTGGATTAATTCTGGTAATTGCACTACTTACCATTCCCATCTATATTGCTGAAAAGTTATCGGATAGTCTATATAAAATGATGATACTATCTGGACTATTCTCATCTATCTTTACCATCTTAGGTTTAATAGTATCATATATATATAATGTCTCCTCTGGTGCTTCCATTATTTTAATATCTGCTTTCTGTCTATCTCTCTTTTTACTATATCAAAAATATATAATAGATTAGAGTCTCTTTAGAGGGGTTATCATAGTAGAAAGCTCAAATCGAATAAAATGAGCTTCCTTAGTAAAATGAGCGGAGTTTATAAATAGTTCAGTTTATCTCCAACATTCTTTCTAATGCTAAGTTTGCATATTTAATAGTATTCTCATCTACAAATATCTCATTAATTGGACTATTATCCTCTATCGATTTCAGAGTTAAATATAAATCTTCTATTGTGGTCTCATTCATAGTAGGACACTCCGGTTTTGTAGAAGAGAGGACAAATGTATTTCCATTTGAACGCATTCTATTTACCAGATTATACTCTGTTCCAACTGCTACCTTCTGGTCTGGACTAAGCCCATTTACATATTTAATAAGCTGTGAAGTTGAACCTACAAAATCGGACGCTTCTACAACTTTTGGGTCACACTCTGGATGGACTGCAATTAATATATCTGGATATCTCTCTCTATAGAACTTTATATCATCGAGAGTAAATAGTTGGTGAACTGAACAAAAACCATTAAAACAGATAATATCAGCCTCCTTAGGGTCACACTCCCCCTCTCCAATTACACAAGATTTCAACCCCATAGAGTTTGCAAAATTCTGCCCAAGACATCTATCTGGAACAAATAGTATCTTTTTCCCACTCTGTAAACCTTTTTCTATTATCTTATAGGCATTAGATGAGGTGCATACCATTCCCCCCATCTCTCCAACTTTTGCTTTTACTGTTGCATCACTATTTATATATGTAATTGGTAAAATATCCTCTTTCGGAATACCTCTCTCTACCATATAATTGACACTATCATCAAAATAGCTACTATCTATCATTCTTGCCATTGCACAACAGGCGATTTTGGGCATTAAAACTCTCTTTTCAGGTGCAATAACCTTTACACTCTGTCCCATAAATCCAACACCACAAAATACAACCCATGGATTGTTATCTGCCTTACATTTTCTCGCTAACTCTAAACTATCACCAGTAATATCTGCCATCTCAAAAACTTCATCTCTTTGATAAAAGTGTCCTACAACTGTAACTGGTAATTTATCTTTTAATCTTTTTATCTCTGCTACATAATCCATGCTTAAACCATTCACCTATTTTTTAAGCTAAAAATAGCATATTTTTATTTAAGATTGTCTAATTTTTTATTAATCATAAAATCTTCGTCCCCTCCAATGGGGCATCTTTTAACTTAGTCTGAACTATCTCTAATCCTTTTAGATTTGGATTATATGCGTATCTATCTATATTCTGTTTTATATACTCTACCAAAAAACTATTTTTCTCTATAACTCCCCCACCCAAAACTAAGATTTGGGGATTAAATAGTGTAATAAGTGTAGCAGAGGCATATAGAACTCCCTCTAAGAAGTTACTATATATCTCTTGTGGCATATCTTCTAATCTTTTAAAATCTTGATTTAGATATTTTGCCCACTTTTTTATTGCACTTCCACTTGTAAATAGCTCAATACAGTTATCTTTTCCACAACCACAACTAAAGGGGGCTTTTTTAAATGGGATATGTCCTATCTCACCTGCAAGATTTGAAAATCCTCTAACTATATCTCCACCACTAATAGCTCCTGCTCCAATTCCTGTTCCAATATATAGAGCTACAATATCTCTACTACTCCAATATTTTGCTTCAGCCAATACAGCACAATTTAAATCATTATCTATCTTAAATTGAATATCTGGAAAGTAGCTACTTAAATCTAACCTCTCTATATCTATATTTGGGGCAGAGATAATTATATTGTCTCTAACCTCTCCTGCAAATGAGATATATACTCTCTTTATATTATATTTAGCCGTAAGCTCTCTAATTAGAGATACAATATCACTCTCTTCTATAG
>JALWZK010000032.1 GCA_027002665.1 Campylobacteraceae bacterium
GATTTGATAATAATAGGTTGAATATGCTATTAGCTCTTTTAGAGAAGAAATTAGATTTACCTCTGGGAACTTATGATGTATTTGTAAATATATCAGGAGGTATTAAGATAAATGAGCCATCAGCAGATTTAGCAATTATTGCATCTATATTAAGCTCATATAGAGATAGAGAGTTAAGTAGTAAAACCATATTTTTAGGTGAAGTTAGCTTAACAGGTGATATTAGAGAGGTAACAGCACTAAACCAAAGATTAAAAGAGATAAATACACAAGGTTTTACAAAAGCAGTTATCCCAAATAGACCTCTTGAAGAGACAACTATTAAATGTTATATAGCAGATGAGGTCTCAAAAGTTGTAGAGTGGATGTAATCAAACAGAAATTAACAAATATTTAGATATAATTAAGAGAAAAAAGGATTTTATTATGATAAGAAAAATTTTACTTATAATGCCTCTAGTTTTAACTTTTAACTATGCAGATGTTAATTTTATTAAACCTATTATTCAGGTTGGATTTAATAGTGGTGGAGATGAATTAGTAACAATTACACATGACTACTATAATGAAGCTTATACCATAGACGCAGGTGATGGAATTAATCTTGAGATGGGTATGGCAATAGAGAACCATATTACTAATTTTGAGACACAATTTCTTATAGGCTATAAATTTGATAGCGATAGTAATGGAGATACTACTTGGAGTATGATACCAATTTCTGCTCTAGCATTTATTAATGCACAAGGTTGGAAGTTTGGAGGAGGATTAACATATCATATTAGTCCATCATTAGAGGGTAGTGTTACCTCTAATGGCTCACTTTTAAGAGACGATTTTGATGATGCTTTAGGTGGTATTATACAGATACAATATGAAATAGCAAATACTTTTGCAATAGGTCTAAGAGGTACTTTTATAGAGTATCAATTAAGTAGTGATCCATCACAAACAGCTAGTGGAAATAGTATTGGATTAGTTGCAACAGTTAAATTTGGTGGAACTCGTTCAAGATATAGATAAAATTTAGTTTTTTTAGCTAAAATAGAGTTATGAAAAAGCTAATAAACCTACTCCTCTTAACTGTTATGTTCTTCTCCATAGCACATGAAGTAGTTTTAGAGAGTGACTACTCTACTAACCACTGCTCGGTAAAAGAGTATATTAGTGAGTTTGACCACGCTATTACTGAACATCATGATAAACATATAGATAACTGTTGTAAAACACACTTTATGTTTCATCTCTCTTTTTTACTTCCTGATACACTCTCATTTTTTGAAGAGATTGCTCTCAATACAACCATAGAGTACAGTTTACATCTTAATAATACTATATATATAAATAATACTTTCCGACCTCCTATAGCCTAAATATTTTTTAACCAACCCTCAAAAAAATATTATATTTAGGAATAACCATGACAAGAAATATCATCGGTCTGTTCTGTGTAGTCCTGCTTCATGCCGATAATTATGATGCACTACTAGAACTTGCCATTAACAACAATGCAAAACTACAGATAGCCAAAAGCCAAAGAGAACAAACTAAACTCCAAGGTCAAATAAGTACAAGATTAGAAAATCCTAATATGGAGTTTGAACTCTCAGATTTCTCAAATAGAAGACTCCTTAGAGATAACCAAATAGGAGCTAGAGTAGGAGTAACTCAATCACTTCTACTTCCTTGGGTTAAAGAGGATAAAAAAAGGGTTACTCAAACTCAAATAGAGGAGAAAGAGCAAAGTTTTCGGCTATCAAGGGCTGAATTTATCTATCGGTTCAATAGCCTATATCTTTCCTATCAAGAGGCTGTTAGGAAGAGAGATTTACAACAAGAGGCGTTAAAGATTTCTCAAAAGATAGTCTCTGTTGCTAGAGGTCGTTTTGAGGGTGGAACAGTAGCAAAAAGTGAGCTATTTCAAGCCAAAATTGAAGAGAGCGAGATTTTAGGTGAGCTTAAAGCTTTGGAGTTAGAGGTTTTAAAGCGAAAAAATGAGCTTTTGCGTTTTGCCAATGTTGAGAACTCTATTGAAGTAGATGCAGAATATCAATTTCTTGAAACCTCTAGTAGTTCAACTCACCCACTCTTAGCACTTAGAGAAAAAAAAGAAGAGGTTGCTAAGGCTAGATTGAGTGTTGCTTCTAACTCAATAGATAGCATTGAGCTATTTTCAGAGATAGAGGCAGAGCCTGACCAAGATGTTTTTCGTATTGGGGTCTCTCTACCTTTACCTATTTTTAACAACAAATCGCAAGAGAGACAACTAGCAAAAATCGAATTAAATAACCAAAAATTAGCATTAGAGAGTGAGCAAAGAGCTTTAAACTTAGAGTTAGAGCAGTTGCGTAAAGAGATAGAAAAAGAGGAGCATTTAAAAGCTCAATATGAAGCTTTAGAAGATGAGCAAAATAGACTTTTAGAACTCTATCAAAAAGGTTATGCAATGGCTAAGATTAATATCTTAAAATTAAGTAATATAAGGAAAGGACTACTTTTTACTAAAGAGAAGCTTTTAATCTCTACAC
>JALWZK010000033.1 GCA_027002665.1 Campylobacteraceae bacterium
TTAAAGTAGGCGGCACAAAGAAAAACGTAAAATACTCTAAACGGTACTTCCAGCCAAAGCTAATTGAAGGAAACAAGGAATAAATCAGATTCTGATCTACTACAAGTACCCTGAGCCCCAATATAACAGCAAAAATCAAAAATGAAATTACAGCATAACTCTTCTTGTGCAAAAAGAAAATAAAAAAATTGTATAAAACCATTATCAACGCTGCCCCAAAAAGCAAAGCACTAATAATCAATCCAATATTCAAATACCTAAAAATACTATCCCGACTACCTAACCTGGGTGAGTAAAAAAATCCACCTTCACGATGAGAAAAATTAGCCACTTGGACAATAACCTCATTACGCTCACCCACATTCACATCTGCCACCACTGGCTTTATTGACGGACGATAACCACTGTTCCGCGGTGCCGGATTACCCGACTCTCCTATCAACTCTCCATCCCACCATACACGCATTGCACAGTTAACAGGATAAAAATAAACGCGCTCTACCTTGTTCTTTTCTTTGGTCAAAACTATAAGGCGGTAGGTAGCGTAACCTGTATCTGACACATGCTGCCCATCTATCAAGACTTTACTCCAATAATCTGGAACTACGGCATAAGCATCAGCTACATAGGTTTGCGGATGAAAATCATCTGGTCCAAGTAGCTTATTCCAATAAAACTCCCATTCGCCATTCAGAGACAAAGGCGGAAAAGTATCAATATTTACAAACCTCAGGTCAAGCACACCCTTCTGTGCCTGTAAAGACTGCGGCTCCTTGCCCCACAGGCTAAAAGAGAAAAAAATTATCAAAAAAGTTATATAAACACGGACTTTCATTAAGGTTCCATGCTTTTGATAAAAGCTACAATTAATGACTTACCTTCATATTCTGCTCTGACTATATAAATACCAATATTCACTTAAAACATTAAAATCTATTAAATAGAGGAATACCTCTTGATAAATTAAATATTTTTCAGCTATACTTAACTTTTAATATAAAAAAAGGATTATGAATGGATTTAACAGAAATATTTAATATGGGTGCAGATATTATAAAGGGAAATAGTGATGAGAATACTTCAAACTTAGATAGTAACTCTATCACAAATGCTCTAAGTAATCTCTTTGGTGGAGAGAATGGAGAGAGTATCGACTTAAGTTCAATCTTATCTAAAATATCAGATGGGAATTTTAGTGAGATTATTAGCTCATGGATAGGTGATGGTGAGAATAAACCAATCTCAACAGATGGTATAACTGACCTACTTGGTGAAGATAAAATATCTGAATTTGCCTCAAATCTTGGTTTAAATTTAGATAGTGCAAAACAGGCTCTATCAGATGCTATTCCCAACTTAGTTGATAAAATTACAAGTGGAGAGAACTCATTTATCAATGATATGTTAGAGAAAGTGGGTGGCGTTGATGGTGCCATGGATATGATAGGAAAGATGTTTAAGTAGAGAGAGTTAAATAGCTCTCTTCTTATTATCTATAACATAAAATTTGAACTATTCCATTTTTTGCTTCTTCTGCAATATCTACAATCTCTTTCTTTATATTTCTACTATTAGTTTCATACTTGACACTGTTTGTATCTAAAAACATTCTGAGAGTATATGCTTTTATTGCTAAATTTACATTTTGTGCAATCTCATTATTTAATTTTGCATAAACTATACCTATAACATTGCCATATATATCTAAAAGAGGACCACCACTATTTCCAAATTGGATAGGAGCTGTAAGTTGTAATTTACTAGAGTCATTAAAGAGTCCTGTTAAAGCACTAATATTACCTGTGGTTAATTTTATATTATTACCCAATAGTTCACCCAATGGATAACCCATAGCAATAATAGTTTCACCTATTTTGATACTCTTTTTATCTCTAAATTTTAATATATTAGGATTTTCTTTCTCAGATGAGAGAACAGCTAAATCATTAACTTTATCAGTAAATGCTACTGTTGCATTTGATTTAAACTGATTTTTAATCAATCTAATCTTCTTGCATTCACCTATAACATGATAATTTGTAACTAAGTTATGCTTATTGACAAAGAAACCTGTTCCACTTGTGATATTCTCCTTTGCCACCTTATTGTGACGAGAAATATTTTTTTTATTTTTCTTCTTAACTATTTTAGATATGATAGGGATATGTAGTTGCTTTACCATATAACCCTGTTGGTCTATTTTGGTTGATTTCTGAGGTATTTTTATAGTATCTTTCCCATTTTTATTAAATATTAATACTCCTCTTACATTAATAGTCAAACTATTGATTGTATAAGGTATTTTTAATTCTATAAAAAAACCCCTATCTGTTTTTGATTTCCAACCATTTTCCCAGCCTTCAATCATATAATATTTAGCTTTTACCCTTCTTTTAAGCTTTCTATTATAGATTTTATCTGGATAGCTATATTTCGATATTTTATCAAATGTATTTTTATAATAAACCCCCTCTGTATATTTAAATTGAGGAAAAGAGATAGTTAATCCCCCCATATAGG
>JALWZK010000034.1 GCA_027002665.1 Campylobacteraceae bacterium
TTTTGGTAATGACATATATCAATCCTTATGTGTAGTTTAATAGCATGAGTTTATCAATTTTTTATAAATAGGAGAATTAAACTCTGTTTTACTTATTACTCTATTTTTTATCTGTTTCTTTACTACACAAATAGTTTTTTATCTCTTCAACTGTAGAAATTGCCTCAGAAAATAGCCTATATAGCTCTATCTCTTCTCTACAAATATTTTTATGTCTCTCATAAGATACAATTACTCTCATAGCTCTCTCTTGAGACTTTGCTCTATTTCGTTTTATATGTTCAAATGCAATACTAGCATTTATTAATCCCTTTACAAGATTTTTTAATGGGTGATTAGATTTTCTAAGTGGATGCCAAACCTCTTCTAATATCTCATGTGCATCAAAATATTCTCTCTCTTTTAACAATCTAATATACTCTTTTAATCCATCTTCCAAGTTTAGCATTTAATATATCCTTTTATCATTTTATGATATAATTTTCTTCTTAATAAAGGATTAATAATGCATATAGTTATAGTGCTATTTATCTCATTTTCTACACTTTTTGGAGATGGTGGACTACTTAAGGTAGATTGGTCAAATATCTCCACAACAAAACAGAAATTAAGAGTAATACCAAAAGATTTAAAAGATAAAATTAAAATTGTAACACTACCTGTATATCTACCAAGCTACTATATAAATAGTAAAAATATTAAAGTTGTAGCGGATAAAAACTTCTATGCTATTACAGTTTTTTTAAAAGGTGCTAAACTATTGGTAAGAGGAGATAGAACTTATCAGATGAAAATAGAAGATAGAAGGCATCAATTTAAACCATCTATAGATAAAATTATACATGCAGAGGGTATGGCTACCATCGATTTTCAAAGACATGGTGTAAACTACTCTATGGCTATAGAGTGTGATAATCCAGATATAGATACAAGGTGTAGAGAGGATAACTTTTTAAAAAACCTATATAGGAGATTAAGCTTTATAGGTGGAACGAAATGAAAAAAGTAATACTCCTCTCAATAATTTTAATCTTTACTACGGGCTGTATTAAAAAATATAATAGAGAAGAGTTAAAGAGATTTAGATATACTCCCGCAGGGGTATTAGTTCCTCCAAATAGTGGAAAGGGGAGGTATGGAGATAACTATATATATGCTCCAAATATCCGTTTTCCACTTGAGAAAGCTCCTGCTTATATAAATTCACAACTTTATGGGGTTGGTGGTATGTATGGGAAAAGGGGAAGTTTGTGTGATAAGAGAAACTATCAATACCCATGGCATGATAACTATTGTGAAAAACGCTCATGGGCAATGCCTCTATGTCCAACAGGGAAAGGGCATCAAGGTGTAGATATAAGAGGGGCGACCTGTGAAGATAGAAAATATTATGCAGTAGCAGTCGAAAATGGAGTTATTAGTTATATTGGGAGATATAGTGTATATTTAAGAGGAGATAGTGGAAGGACATATCGCTATCTACATCTCGCTTCAGATAGTTTAAGAGTTAGAATTGGAGATAGAGTAAGAAGAGGGCAGAGAATAGGTTTAGTTTCAGATAATATGGGAGATACAAAGACATCTATTCATCTACATTTTGATGTTAAAGAGACTCTGCTTATCAATGGAAAACCGCAGAGGGTATTTGTCCCAATATATACATCGTTAGTAGATGCTTATAAGAGATTATTGAAAGGAAATCCATGATAATAGATACACACTGTCACTTAGATGACGATAGATATATTAATGATTTAGATGAGGTATTAGAGAGAGCCAAAGAGAGTGGAGTTACAAAGTTTATAATTCCGGGAGCTGACCCAAAAAGCTTAGAGAGAGCTGTAATGCTTAGTGAAGAGTATAAAGAGATATATTTTGCTGTGGGAGTTCACCCCTACCATGCAGAGGAGTATAATAGAGAATTTTTAGAAAAGTTTATAACTCACCCTAAGTGTGTAGCTGTTGGTGAGTGTGGATTAGACTATTATAGACTACCTAAGGATAGAGATGAAATAGAGGAGGAGAAGAGACTACAAAAAGAGATATTTATTGACCAAATTAAATTAGCTAATAAATTTAAGTTACCTTTAATAGTTCATATTCGAGATGCCTCTATAGACTCCTTAAATATATTAAAAGAGTATGCAGGAGATAAAGGGGGAGTATTACACTGCTATAATGCGAATGAGGAGTTATTAAAATTATCTAATAGTTTCTATTACGGTATAGGTGGAGTTTTGACCTTTAAAAATGCAAAGAAATTGGTTAAAGTCTATCATAAAATTCCACAAGATAGAGTTCTTATAGAGACGGACGCTCCATATCTAACTCCCCACCCCCATAGAGGGAAAAGAAATGAGCCAAGCTATACCAGATTAATATTATCTAAGATGATGGAGTTATCAGATATAGATGAATCTATTATATATCAAAACTCTATCAAACTATTTGATAAAATAGAAAATAACACCTAATATACTTATCAGAACATCTCTTATCAATTCAAATTAGATAACTA
>JALWZK010000035.1 GCA_027002665.1 Campylobacteraceae bacterium
TCCAATGGCGGCAAGGGTTGTAAGTAAAATTGGAGCAGAGGAGAGACCCGGAAATGTCCTTTTAATGCATGCAATGGGTCCGAATGTGGCTGGAGTTATCGGCTCAGCAGTTGCAGCTGGTGTACTTCTATCTATTTTTAAATAGCATAACTTATGCTATTTTCTTATATCAAATAAAATATGATTGAAAAATCATATTTTATTTGCTATAAGGGCAAATAACTTATTTATACAGAGAAGGTAAAAGAGATGAGTACCAAAATACCAAATGTTCTCGAAGAATTAGGACTTGAAAATATTGGTAATGTTTATCATAACTTGAGCTATGATGAACTTCAAATTCATGAGATAAATAGGAATGAGTGTAAAATTTCATCAACTGGTGCCGCTATATGCGATACAGGTATATTTACAGGTAGAAGTCCAAAAGATAAATATTTTGTTGACCAACCTCCATCAAATAGATATATATCTTGGGGAGATGTAAATCAAAAAATAGATAAAAAAACATTTGATGAACTTTTTCATTTTACCAAAAATGAATTTTCCGGCAAAGATATATATGTTATGGATGTTTTTGTTGGTGCAAGTATAGATAGTAGGAAATCTATCCGTTTTGTATCTGAAGTAGCATGGCAAGCACATTTTGTAAAAAATATGTTTATTTGTCCAACTGAGGAGGAGTTAGAAAATTTCAAACCCGATTTTGTTGTATATAATGCGTGCAAGACGACTGATAGAGAGTGGAAAAGGCATGGCTTGAACTCTGAAGTTTTTGTCTGTTTCAATATAGAAGATAATGTAGCTATTATCGGTGGGACATGGTATGGTGGGGAGATGAAAAAAGGAATCTTCTCTATGATGAACTACTGGTTACCTCTCGAGGGGAAACTATCTATGCACTGTTCTGCCAATGTTGGCAAAGATGGTGATGTGTGTCTATTCTTTGGACTATCTGGAACAGGAAAAACAACTCTCTCAACCGACCCAAATAGAGCTTTAATTGGAGATGATGAGCATGGTTGGGATGATAATGGTATCTTTAACTTTGAAGGTGGCTGTTATGCCAAAGTAATTGACCTTAAGGAGGAGAATGAACCTGAGATATTTAGAGCTATTAGAAAGAATGCTCTCTTAGAAAATGTTGTCATTGTTGATAGAAGTGGATTAGTCGATTATAGTGATAGATCAAAAACTGAAAATACAAGAGTATCTTACCCTATTGAGCATATAGAGAATCATAAAGATAATCTACAAGCGGGACACCCTAAGAATATTATCTTCTTAACCTATGACGCTTTTGGAATAATACCTCCAGTATCTAAACTTACTAAGGAACAGGCTATGTATTATTTCCTAAGTGGATATACAGCAAAAGTTGCAGGGACAGAGAGAGGAATAACAAAACCTGTTGCAACATTTTCAGCATGTTTTGGAGAGGCATTCCTCCCACTGCACCCAACTGTATATGCTAAACTACTCGGTGAAAAGATAGATAAACATGGTGTCCATGTCTATTTAGTCAATACAGGATTAAATGGACAGAAACAAAGAATGAGCATTAAAGATACAAGGGCATGTATCAATGGTATCTTAAATGGTTCTATAAACAATGCTGAATTTGATACCTTAGATATATTTAACCTTAAATTTCCGACTGCCTTAGATGGCATAAAAGATAACTCTATATTAAATCCTAAAAATACATGGAAAAAAGAAGAGGATTTCAATAAAACTTTAAGAGAACTCGCTAAGAAATTTATTGAAAACTTTAAAAAATACCATGATAGTGGAGATGAGTTTGATTATTCTCTTGCAGGACCTCAAATTTAAATTAAAATAGGCACAATTGAATTTCAGTTGTGCTTAATTATTATCCTAATCTTTCTCTAAGTATATAGTTTGTGACGGGAATGCAAACTCTAAATTATTTCTCTCTAAGATTTCCCATATCTTATATAAAATATCCTGTTTAATCTCCAACCACTCCTGCCAATCGGTTGTCTTTGTAAATGTATATACTAAAATATCTATTGATGAGTCTGAGAATCTATCGAGATATACCATAAGGTTACTCTTAATCCCCAACTTATTATCCAATGAGACAAATTTATGACTACTTCTATAATCTCTTGTAATCTCATCTCTATCTATCTTTTGAGGTGTGCTAATATCTTTATGTGCTAAGAGCATAGAGGTTATCTCATTAATAGCATTTTGAATATCTTTGGGGTTTGAGTTGTAAGTAACTCCGATATAGAACTTTATTCGCCTTCCAACTCTTCTCCTTGACCAATTTTTTAGGGGTGTATTTGCCAATTTCTCATTTGGAACAGTAATCAATGCATTATCAAATGTCCGAATTTTAGTAGATATAAATCCAATCTCAACTACAGTCCCCTCTACATCTGCCGTTTTTATCCAATCCCCTTGTGAAAAGGACTCATCAAATATTATCTTTATAAGTCCAAAAAAGTTAGAGAGTGTATCTTTTGCGGCTAAGGCTACAGCTAAGCCA
>JALWZK010000036.1 GCA_027002665.1 Campylobacteraceae bacterium
CTTTATGTCTGGTATGAGTCAGCTTGCAATATCGTCAATGATATTCGGAACTGTAGTTATGATTTCTCTTTTAATTACAGGAAAATATTTTTACAATAAAGGATAGATAATGGTAGAGGGAAAAGGTATATTTTCAAGAGTTATTGAGATGATACAGAATGTAATTCATCAAGGACACGGTTCTCTGGTTCTAATTTTTCTTATTGGTATTATATTTGGAGGTATTATTCAATATACTAGGGTTGATAAGTTTGAAAAAATTGCAGGATTTGCAATGTTAAAAGATACTATTGTGCCGAAAATGCTCTTCTTAACAGTGGGACTTACAAGTATTGGACTCTACTTTATGATAAAGGCTGGTTGGGCCCACTACCATATTAAACCAATTATATGGCAAGGACTTATTATTGGTGGAACACTATTTGGTATCTCTATGGCAATCTTGGGAAAATGTCCCGGAACTGGTCCTGTATCAATTGCAGAGGGTAGAATAGATGTATTGGTTGGTGCTATTGGTGGCCTCTTTGGAGGATTAATCTTTACTCTATACTATGATGATTTTTTTAAGCCTCTAATGGGTGACTCACTGGGTAAACTTACTCTATTGGATTTTTTTAAAGGGAATGAGGATTTAGTAGTATTGATATTTGGTATAGTTGTCACTGCTATAGCTATCTTAATCCCAAAAGTAGAGCTTTTTGATGAGGCTGATTTATCTAAGTTATCAAATAATAAATGAATAACAAAAAGTTTGAAAAATTTGCATCTATACTATTAGAGTGGAATAGAGTCCATAATTTAACAGGTGCCAGAAGTAGAGAGGAGATATTTTCCAATATAGAGGACTCCTACTATCCATATAGTTTTATTCAGGAGCCAAAATCTATCTTAGATGTCGGCTCTGGTGCAGGGTTTCCCGGTATAGTTCTCTCTATTCTATATCCAAAAGCTAAAGTTGTATTGTGTGAACCTCGAAATAAGAGAGCATCATTTTTAAAATTTGTAGCGATAGAGTTAGAGTTAGATAATGTTAGAGTAGTTAAAAAGAGGATAGAGAATTATAAAAGTAGCCCATTTAATCTTATTACCTCTCGAGCTGTAATGGATACTGCACAGTTAATAGATTTGACATACCACTTAAGAGATGATGAGACTAAATATCTCCTATATAAGGGTGAAAATATCTTTAATGAGTTAAAAGAGATGAAACTTATAGATTATGATATAATAGAGCGAGGGAAGAGAAACTATCTATATATTAAAAAGGTTTAAAGATGATATTTAGATTAATTATATTTGCCATTATCGGTATAGTTATATATAGACTCATAGGTGGAAAAATTCCATTTTTAGATAGAAGGGAAGATGTTATAAATGATGATGATTTTACAAAGATAGCTCCAACTTCAGAGTGTGCCGAGTGTGGAACATATATGACTGAAGATGACGCTATAATCTATCATAAAAAATCATACTGCTCCAATGAGTGTCTGGAAAAAGCTCAAAAGAGGATAAGATAGTATGTTGATTTTTGGTCATAAGTGGATAGAGTCACCTAAGTTTTATAAAATACAGAGTATAGAAGATATACAAAATACACCTCCCAATAGCACCGTTCTGCTCTATAATTTAAAAAACTCTATAGATATAGTTAAATATTGTAAAAAACATAGTATCCCCTTTGCCATAGAGATTGACTCTATAAAAGATGCAATATTTTCAAATCTATTAAATGCTAAATATATAATAACTTCTAAAGAGTTAGCAAAATCTATTATGCCTATTGCTCAAAACTATCTATTTGATAGTCTAATTTTAACTAAGATTAGTAGTGAAGAGGAGATTGAGGAGATGGCAAAGAGTGGTATTGATGGGGTAATATTTCAATAATTTCACTTATCAACTCCTAATTAGATTTTAGATATAATCCTCTCGATTTTGCAACAGTGAGAAAATAGTTAATGAGAGCAAATAATGATATTTGAACATGAGATACCACAAGATAGTAAACTATATTTTGGAGAGTGTGCTAAGATAAAGCGACAGATAGAGGCTACTTGTGCTGACATTTTAGATAAAAATGGGTATGAGGAGATTGTAACACCTCTATTCTCATACCATCAACATATCTCTTTTAATGATGAAAAGACCCTCTTACATCTACATGATGAGAAAAATAGAACAGTCACGCTTAGAGCAGATAGCACCGCTGATGTTGTCAGAATTGTAACTAAGAGAATTGGGAGGACTACAGAGTCTAAAAAGTGGTTTTATATCCAACCATCTCTATCTTTTCCGACGAAAGAGCAGTATCAAGTTGGAGCAGAGATAATTGATGGAAGCTTTAAAGAGATTATAGATACAGCTATTAAATTGATAAATAGATTAGAACTCGATACAATATTACAGATTTCAAATATGCGTATTCCACTACTCTTAAGTAGAAAATATAATATCGATTTAACCCTTCTATATGATACCAATATTGAGAAAATTTTAAAATTGGATATACCTTGGATTAGTAGATTGGTAAAAATTCATAGAATTGAGGATTTAGATAATCTTGACGGTATTCCAGAAGATATTAAGAGTGAACTAATGGTAATTAAAGATACAGTCTCCAATATAGACTATAAATCAATTGTAATAGCACCTCTATATTATGCAAAATTAAGATATTATGACTCACTCATGTTTAAGATGTTTAATAGAAATGAGCTTCTGGCTCGTGGAGGTATATATAGTATCGGAGATGTAAAAGCGTCAGGATTTGCACTATATATTGATGAGTGTATAAATCAAAAAATAAAAAAAATTGGAGAGTAAATGAGTAGTAGAGCAGATTTAATTGTAGGGTTACAGTGGGGAGATGAAGGTAAGGGTAAAATAGCTGACCATATGGCTCAAACTTACGATTTTGTATGTCGTTTTGCAGGAGGACACAACGCAGGACATACAATAGTGGTCAATGGTAAAAAACATGCCCTACATCTAATTCCATCAGGTATCTTAAATCCAAAAGCAAAAAATATAGTGGGGAATGGGGTTGTCTTATCTCCACACAATTTTATTGAGGAGATGAGTCAATTTGATAATTTGGAGGGACGACTATTTATCTCAGATAAAGCCCATATACTTTTACCACATCATGCTCTTCTTGACCAGGCAAAGGAGATTCGTAAGGGTGATAAGGCAATTGGAACGACAGGTAAAGGCATAGGACCTGCCTATAGTGATAAGATAGCAAGAGTTGGGCATAGAGTAGGAGAGCTATTTGATTGTGAAAAGTTAGCATCTAAGATTATTAAATATTTTGAACACCATAGTAATATCTTTATAGATATTCCAATTCCAAATCGAGATGAGCTTATGGAGGAGTTAAAGGGGTATAGAGATATTCTATCACCATATATTACAGATACAACCCAACTTATATGGAGAGTCTTAGATGAAGAGAAGAGAGTTCTCTTAGAGGGGGCGCAAGGGACAATGTTGGATATTGACCATGGAACATACCCCTATGTCACCTCATCTACAACCATTAGTGCAGGGGCATGTTCAGGACTTGGAATTAACCATAGAGATATTGGAGAGGTGACCGGAATTGCAAAAGCCTACTGCACCCGTGTTGGAAATGGACCTTTTCCAAGTGAAGATTTAGGTGAAGATGGAGAGAGATTGAGGGTCAATGGACATGAGTTTGGAACAACAACGGGGCGACCACGAAGGTGTGGTTGGCTTGATGCGGTTGCCTTGAGACATGCTGTGAGAATAAATGGAGTTGATCAAATTGCACTTATGAAGTTAGATGTCTTAGATGGATTTAACGAGATTAAGGTCTGTGTAGCTTATGAGATTAATGGTAAGAGGATAGATTATATCCCTTATGATTTAGAAGATGCAAAACCGATATATAAAAAATTTGAAGGTTGGGATAATAGTGCAGGGATTAGAGATTTTAATAGGCTTCCAGCGGGTGCAAAGGAGTATATATTCGCTATTGAAGAGATGGTTAAATGTAGAGTAGGAGTAGTCTCTACAGGTCCAGATAGAGAAGATACCATTATTAGAGAATAGAAGGAGTAACTCATGAGATTGAAACCGAAACAGGCAGGTTATGTTGCATCAAAAATAGGAATAGACTTGGCCAATGCACCATTTATATCTCTTCCAAAGGGTAAAGATGCAGTTGTAAAGGTGTGTAAAGAGATTATTGATGAAAATCTTAGAAAAGAGAAGAGGCTTGACGCAAAGGTTGAAGAGTTGCTATTGGAGAATGAAGAGGAGATAGAGATACAACATGTAAAGGAGAGAGAACTCTTCTTCTTAATAAAGAAGAGGTTAGCTCCAGAGTATGGCGTCATTATGAATTATGATGACCGTTATAATGAAATCTCCCATACTATCTTAGATGAACTATATGAGAACTATCTTATAGATTATAGTGTAAATGATAATCAGGTGAGAAATGTAATCTTTAAGGCTTTTAAAGCTTTTGCCAATGCCTATGATGAGATAGATAGTATCGTTTATGAGAAGATTAAAAAGATGAAAAAAGAGTATATTCCCGGCTCTATTGAGTATGATTTAATCTATGATAGACTATATAGAGAGGAGTTACAGAAGAGAGGAATGATTTAATGCAAAAAGTTTGGTTATATTTTGAAAATGAAATACTCTTAGAGGCTAATAGTTTTGGTGCAGACGGAACTGCTGTTGGTGAAGTTGTATTTAATACCTCTCTTACAGGTTATCAAGAGATAGTAACAGACCCAAGTTATGCAGGACAGTTTGTCACTTTCACTATGCCAGAGATTGGAAATGTCGGTTGTAATTCCCAAGATATGGAGAGCAGAGGGGCTTACTGTAAAGGTATAATAGTTCGCTCATACCAACAGAGACCATCTAATTTTAGAGCTGAAGAGCCTCTACATACTCTATTAAAGAGATATAATATCTTAGGGATAACAGATATTGATACCCGTTTCTTAACTAAGATGTTGAGAGATAGTGGCTCTATGATGATGATAGCCTCCACTAAGATTAGCTCTAAAGATGAGTTAAAGAGGATATTAGAGAACTCTCCACGAATTGAAGAGATTAATTATATAAGAGAGGTATCTACAAAAGAGTCATATATTCATAAAGAGTCGAGATATAATATAAGAGAGTTTAAATATCAAAAGCCACATACTACTAAAAAAATATTGGTATTAGATTTTGGAGTTAAAAGAAATATTTTAAATGAGCTTACCTATGCAGGTATGGAGGTGGAAGTTGTTCCAAACTCCATAGAGGCAGACACTATTATAGAGAGATTTAAAGATAGGGAGATAGATGGAGTATTTCTCTCAAATGGTCCCGGTGACCCACTAATCTTAAAAGAGGAGCAGGAGAAGATTAGAAAATTGATTGAAGCTAAGATTCCAATGTTTGGTATATGTCTTGGACATCAACTCCTATCTATTGCACATGGATATAAGACATATAAACTTAAATTTGGACACCACGGAGGAAATCACCCTGTTAAAAACTCTACTACCGGTAGTGTAGAGATAACAGCACAAAACCATAACTATAATGTTCCAGAGGATATAACTGAGATAGCAAAAGTTACACATATAAATCTATTTGATAACACTATTGAGGGGTTGGAGTATATAGACTCTCCAATAATATCTGTTCAACACCACCCAGAGGCGAGTCCTGGACCTCATGAGAGTAGTTATATATTTAGTAGGTTTAAACATCTGATTGAATCTTAGAATTTATTAATTAATTTCGGAGCAGAGTTTAAAAGCTCCTTTGTATAATCCTGTTTAGGATTTTGCATAATATCTCTGACTAATCCCTGCTCTACTATTTTTCCTCTTCGCATAACGGCGACCTCATCTGCTATAATAGGAACAGTAGAGAGGTCATGTGTAATAAATAGGTAGCTTAGATTTTCATCTCTTTGTAAATCTTTTAAGAGTTTTAAGACTTGAATTCTTACAGATACATCTAAGGCAGAGGTTGGCTCATCACATATAATAAGCTCCGGTTGGACAGCCAAGGCTCTGGCAATTCCAATTCTCTGTCTCTGTCCGCCTGAAAACTCATGTGGATATCTATAGAAATGCTCCTCCTCCAATCCAACCTTTAATAGAAGATTTTTTATATATCTATCCTGTAGCTCTCTATCTCTTTTGAGAACTTTTAAACTTACAATCCCCTCTCTAATTATCTCCCCTATACTCATTCGAGGATTTAGAGAGGAGTATGGGTCCTGAAATATTATTTGGATTTTAGAGCGATACTTCATAAACTCCTTTTGAGATAGTTTTGAAATATCTACTCCATTATAAAATATCTCTCCATCGGTAATATCTAAGAGTCTAATTAGAGCTTCGCCTATAGTGCTTTTCCCACTTCCACTCTCTCCAACTAAGGCTACTGTCTTTCCTTTTGGAATAGATAGGTTTACCCCATCTACTGCTTTTATATATCCAACTACTCGTTGGAAAATCCCCTTTTTAATAGGAAAATAGACCTTTAGATTTCTTATCTCCAATAGTCTATCCGATTTTATATCTTCTATCTTCTCTTTTTCTATATTTAAATCCGATAGGAGTTTTCTACTATATGGGTGAGATGGATTTTTAAAAAATATATCTGCTCTATTCTGCTCCAATATCTTACCATAACGCATAACTGCAACTCTATCTGCCATCTCTGCCACTACTCCCATATCATGAGTAATAAATAGAATTGATAGACTTCTCTTTCTCTGTATCTCTTTTAATAGTTTTAAGACTTGGGCTTGAATAGTCACATCTAAGGCGGTTGTTGGCTCATCTGCTATTAGTAAATCTGGCTCACAAGCCAGAGCCATAGCTATCATTACCCTCTGCTTCTCTCCACCTGAAAATTGGTGAGGATAGTAACTATATCTCTCTTCAGCATCTCTAATACCAACCTCTCTAAATAGAGATATAACTCTATCTCTTATCTCACTACTCTTTAGATTTAGATGTAATCTTATAATCTCCGCAACCTGTTCTCCAATGGTCATAACAGGATTTAAGGCACTCATTGGCTCTTGAAATATCATAGCGATAGATTTACCTCTAATCTTTTGCATCTGATACTCTGGAAGTTTAAATAGGGATTTATCTCTTAGGAGTATATCTCCACCTACAATATTTATCCCATTTGGGAGTAGTCTCATAATAGATAGAGATGTTAAAGATTTTCCGCTTCCACTCTCTCCAACTAAGGCGAAAATCTCCCCCTCTACTATCTTAAAGCTAATGGAGTCTAAGAGGATATTATCTTCTATTTTAACTGTTAAATTCTCTACTCTTAATATCTCTCTCTTCACAACCTATCTCTTTTTGGGATTTAACTCTGCTTGTAATATATCTTCTCCAAAAAGTCTATTTGCAATATCTTTTATATCCTCTTTTGAGATACTCTCAACCAATTTGGGTAAAGTATAGATACTATCGAGAGGCTCATTAAATTTATAACTATCTATTATCCTATTTAACCAATAGGTATCTTCTCTCATATCTGTCTCATAAGTTACTCTAAACTTCTTTTTATAGACATTTAACTCTCTATCTGATACAAACTCCTGTTTTATCTTATCTATACTCTTATATATATAGGAGATTAACTCTCTTCTCCGTTTTGGGTCACAGGAGAAAGAGATAGAAATATAGGATTCATTTTTCTCTAATCTTGATATATAACCATCTACGCTAATGGTATAAACCCCCGATTTATCCTCTCTAATAAGCTCTCTAAGTCTCACATTTAAGATACTTACAAGGGTATTTAATGCCAATTCTCTCTTTTTACTATACTCTATATGAGTCCGATATACAATCATTATATTTGATATATTTTCATTATTCAGATATTTTATAAAATACTGTTTCCCTTTTCTATATTTAATTTTTCTATCTATAAAAGACTCTCTTCGTCTCATAGTAGGGAGTGAACCAAGATATTTCTCAATAAGCTTTTTAATCTTATCTACTCCAATATCTCCAACAATTCCAAATTTAAAGTTATTTAAATCACTAAATCTATCTCTATAGACTTTTAACATAAAATCTGTATCTAACTTCTCTATGCTCTCTGGAGTATCAAATATTATTCGAGGATTATTTAAATGATACCATTTTGAGAGTTCTTGATAAAATCTATTTTCTGGATTTCTCAATACATCTCTCGCTTGAGCTTTGAGAATTTTTTTCTCATTTTTCGCTACTCTACTATCTATGGTTGGAGTAGTCAATTTTAAATATATAAGTTCAAACATACTCTCTATATCTTTGCTATCTGCATATCCATATATATTTTCTGTAAATTTATTAATATCGATATCTATTCCAATATTTTTTCCAGCTAATATTTTAGATAAATCTATATTTGAGTAAGCCTCAACCCCCGATTCATTTACAAATAGTGATGCCTT
>JALWZK010000037.1 GCA_027002665.1 Campylobacteraceae bacterium
AATGAAGATATTACAGAGTATTTAGATTTTTCAAATGCTATAAGATTAAAAGAGATGAAAACATTAAAAACAGAGACTAAAAAAGTAAATGTTGATTTTCCTGAATGGATAATAGAATCTTTAGATAGAGAAGCTAAAAAAATTGGTGTTACAAGACAATCTATTATAAAGGTATGGATCGCTGAAAGATTAAAAGAAGAAACAAAGCATCTAAGAGCAAGTTAACAAATCATAGGAGTGAATAAATGCTTTCTCGGGCATTTATTCACTCTACTCAGTCGTTGGAGAGTTAAATCTACTCTCTTACAATCTCCTCAATCCCAGGTGCAATATTAAGATGTTGATTTTCCCACTCCTCAAACTTAGGAGAGAAGTATTCTATACGAACCTTTTTAAACTCCCTTGTGGAGTATAGAGGTCGTCTGGAGAAGTGTTCAATCTCTGAAGCTATCTCTTTAATTGTTCTATCTGTCTCTTCAGGAGTTTTTCCATGTATCATAGTAAATAGATTATATGGCCAATTTGGATACTTTGGACGCAGATAGCAGTGGCTAACAGCTGAAAACTCTGAAGCCTTTTTACCTATCTCATCACTCTTACTCTCATCTATATCCCAGACCACCATTGCGTTAGCATTAAATCCTGCTCTTCTATGGTTTAATATCCCTGCAAATCGTCGCATAACTCCTGCATCTTTTAACTCATTGAGTATCTTAAAGAACTCCTCATAGCCAATATCCAATTTATCTATAATGGGTTTAAATGGCTCTTTAACAATTGGTATATCATATTGTGACTCCTTTATAACTCTATAGTGGAGAGGTGTCAATTTAATATCTTTGCCTTTATGCCTTAATACCTTCTCCTTCTTTCTATTATCTTCCGTCATATTGAGCTTCACAGCTATCTTAAATAGTTTCAATGTTGGCAGAATTATATAATCAATTGCCTTCGCCTCTTGTGATAGTATCTCCACAGTCTGATGAATACCCAATTTTGAATTTGGTGGAACTGCAAGGGTAAACCATATATTAAATGGGTGTTCTCTCTCGTAATTGTGAGAGACTCCCGGATGTGCATTAATTACCTCAACAGCCCTATCTATATCTTCATCTTTTACCTTAAATGAGATTAGAGAGGAGCTATACCCCAACCTTTTAGTATCAAAAATAGGAGATATTTGTCTAATGATTTTTTTACTTTTCTCCTCTTGTAAAATTTTAATAATGGTATTCTCGTCACTATTTAACTCCTCTGCAATTTTTGCAAATGGTCTCGGTGTTAAAGGAAATTTCTTTTGAATTGTAGATAATAGAATAGATTTCACAATTATACCCTCTTATTTTTTAACATTATACTTTTTTTATAAGAGGATATTTTTGATATTAATCAATGTTCGTATATATTTAATAGTGTTTTAAAAAGTTTATGATATTTGAGAGATAAGCACACCCTCTATCAATTTATCTAAATCTCCATCTAAGATAGCATTTACATTGGAGAATGCTTGATTACTTCTACTATCTTTTACCTGCTGATATGGAGCCAATACATAGGAGCGAATTTGGTGTCCCCAACCAATATCACTCTTCTCAACTCCATCTAATTTGGCTTGTCGCTTCTCCCGCTCATACTCAAATAGTCTCGATTTTAACATCTTCATAGCAGTTGCCCTATTTTTATGCTGACTTCTATCATTTTGGCACTGAACCACAATATTGGTCGGAATATGGGTAATTCTAATTGCACTCTCTGTCTTATTTACATGTTGTCCACCTGCACCACTTGCTCTATATGTATCTATTCGTATATCCTTATCCTCTATCTCAATATCTATATCATCATCAATCTCCGGAGATACCATTACAGATGAGAAAGAGGTATGCCTCTTAGCGTTTGAATCGAATGGAGAGATACGGACAAGACGATGGATACCATTCTCAACCTTTAAATAGCCGTAAGCATTTTCACCTTTAATGATAAAACTTACATCTTTTATTCCAGCCTCCTCTCCCGCTTGATAATCCAACTCCTCAACCTTAAAGCCTCTTCTCTCTGCCCATCTAAGATACATTCTATATAGCATACTTGCCCAATCTTGAGACTCTGTTCCACCCGCTCCGGGGTGAATGGAGATAATTGCATTCTTACTATCATGCTCTCCACTTAACATCATAGCAATCTCCAACGATTTTATACTCTCATCTAAGCTGGTTGCATCTTCAAATATCATCTCTAAGGACTCTTGGTCATTTTCACTCTTTGCTATTTCAAAAAACTCTATTGCGTCTTGAACTGATGAGTATGCCTCCATATACTTATTTAAAATCTTCTCTCTCTGTATCTTCTCTTGAGATATTTTGGATGCCCTTTTTGTATCGCTCCAGAAGTCTGGTTTCTGTTGCATCAACTCTATCTCTTCTAATCGAGCTTTGATTTTATCTGGTTTTACAATATTTTTAATATTCTCTATCTTAATACTAACTCTTTTTAGTAATTCACTAT
>JALWZK010000038.1 GCA_027002665.1 Campylobacteraceae bacterium
ATATAGGAGATTATATGAGTAATAAAAAACAGTATATAACTATAACCCATTATAAAGAGAGAGAGTTTTATTTTTTAAACTATGCAATTCAGACAAGAGAGGGGTTTATACCAAAAGATATTGAGCAGTTTCACGAGAGTGATAAGATAAAACTTATAGAGAAGATTCGCCAACTTCAGAAAGAGTATCCCAACCACCACATTGTATCTATCTCATTAGTTGCAAATCAAATTGTGACTCAAAAGAGTGACCCAAACAGAGCATCAGCTGAAATTTTTAAAGATACCTATGTTACGCAAGATGAGATAGATATAGATGATATTCCAACAACTCTATACTTCTCACCCTTTGCAATACTCTATGAGCATTATAAAGATACTCTAAGTGATAAATTAACTCTTATTATAGGTTATTTTGATAGAAAACTCTTTATGATGTTTGTGACAAAAAATAAAATTCATCAAAGTTGGATAATAGGGACACGAGGATTGACAGAGAAGCAGATAGCAGAGAGGGTATATAAAAGCATTCAGGCATACTACAAAATATCATATAGTTTTGCTGACCATATTGAGATGCTTGTAGCAGAAGAGAATCCCAAACTTCTTAAATTTTTAAGGGAAGAGTTATCTCTGCATATTGAATTATCACAGAGTAATATACATAATCTACTACATCACATGGCAAGTAGCCAAGAGATTGCAAAGAGTAGTTATATAAAATCCTTTAAAAAGATAGAGATACCTCAAAATATTCAAGAGAGAGAGGAGAGTAGTAGCAGAGAAGAGCGACATGTAAGAGAGAGACACAACTTAGAGGATATAAAGATAGATAATAGTAGCCAAAGAGGAATTTTTGATAAATTTAAATCATTCTTTTCAAGGGAGTATGATGAGAATCCATCAGTCTTAGCGACTATGCTACCTATTTTAATAGTAACTTTGGTAGGAACTTTTTTCTATTTAAAAAATAGTGAAATTTCAAATAAGATTGCTCTAATGGATACAGAGATTAACTCATATAAAAATAGTGTCGCCTTGAGAGATATTTCAAAAAATATATTTCAAGCCATAGGTAAAAATGGTGAGATACGAAAAGCTATTATATCTACAAAAGGGGTTGATATAAAAGGCATAGTTTGGGGAATTGAACCATTAAAGGTAAATTTGAAAAAGTTATATAAAGATGGCAAATTTATGATTAAACCATTAAAAAATTTTAGAACAGAGTTTTCATTTATATCAAAAGTGAGATAATATGAGTAATATAACAAAAATATTTTTAATCTTCTCTCTATTGATACTATCGGTATGGGTAATACCTACAGCAAAGTTATATTATGATAATAGAGAGATATATAGTCAAAAAAAAGATGAGTTGGAAAAAATTGACTCCAGAGAGATTCCAAAAGATATAAAACATTTCCATTCAGAGGTATTTAAGAGCTATGCTAAAAACTTCTTTAACGATGTGAAGGTGGTATCGATACTTGATAATAAGTATAGAGTAACTATCTCTTTTCCAATAGAATCTCTTCCAAAGTTTTATAAATTTTTAAAAGATATACCACTGAATTATAAAGTTATAGTAGATGATACTATTATATTTAGACAGAAAGATAATAATATCACCGTCAATATGAGGTTAAAACCATATTAAGATATTTTGACTCTAATTGAAAATTGGTTAGAGTCTGATTATTCTAATATTTGCACTATTTTTAAGTTTATTTATAAAATTTCTAATTGCCTTTTCCCTCTCCTCTGCTAACCATGCCATAGCTACTCTATTTTTAATTAGCTCAAATCTATCTACACCCTCCTGATTGGATTTTGATTTTACAAAATATGCCACAAATCCTCTACCTGTATTAATAGGCTTTGTAAATGTTCCCTCTGGTGTGGAGTTTATTATATTAAATAGTCTGGGGTTCATATCCATACTACTCACTAAGAGATTTTGTCGTTTAACCCCATCTACAACTCTCATGGGATTCTCAATAGCCTCTCTTAACTTTTTTGACGAGTTAGTATAATATGCAATAAGACTAATTTGAGATGTCGGCACATCTGAAGAGAACTTATCTTTATGAGTCTCATAGTAGAGTCTTAAATCTTCGTCGCTTGGTCGCTCTATCTTTGAAGCTATTTTCTGATTAAAAAGCTTCTCTTTTTTAATCTCTATCTCCAACTGTTTTTTATAACTACTCCAACTCAAACCTCTTTTGGATAGAATCTCCCTCATCTGTTCCCTGCTTAATCTTCTAAGTCGTGCTATCTGCTCTATTTTTGCCTCAATCTCTTCGGGGGAAACAGTAATATTGGCCTCCTCCACTGCACTCTTTTCCAATCTATCTTTAATTAAAGCCTCAACAGCTGCCTTCTTTGACATATTTAATTTGGCTTGGACCGCCTCTATCTCCAGCGTTGTAATTGGTTCACCATTAACATCAATTGCAATAGCATCAATAATTTGTGCATTAATCTCTATTATAGTAAATAGCAC
>JALWZK010000039.1 GCA_027002665.1 Campylobacteraceae bacterium
TTATAATGAGCTTATAGCAATAGATGGAATAGGCGAAGAGATGGCTAACTCATTTCTGGAATTTATGAGAGTAAATAGAGATTTAGTGTTAAAACTTTTAAATATAATTCAACCAACTATAGAGCAAAAAGAGCAGATAGAGGAGAATATATTTAAAGGCAAAAGAGTTGTCTTAACAGGCACTATGTCACTACCTCGAAATAGGATTAAGAGTATCTTAGAAGAACTTGGAGCAGAAGTTACTTCTTCTATTAGTAAAAAGACAGACTATCTGATATATGGAAAAAATGCAGGTAGTAAATATAAAAAGGCTTTAGAGCTGGGAGTTGAGCTTATAAGTGAAGAGAAGTTAAAAGAGGACAAGATTATATGAAAATAGCAATTATAGGAGCAGGAAAGTGGGGACAGGCACTCTATCACGCCTATAGTCAAAAAAATGAAGTTGTTATCACTTCACGACATAGAAAGGAGATAGAGAATTTTGTATCTTTAGATAGAGCATTAGAGCATAAATATATTATAGTTGCACTTCCTGCACAGATAATTAGAGAGTGGCTTAAGCAAAATTTTATAGATAGAGGACAGAGTATATTAGTTGCATCTAAAGGGATAGAGACCTCTACAGGTGCATTTTTAAATGAGATTTACAGTAGTTTTATATCAACAGATAGATTAGCCTATATATCAGGGCCATCTTTTGCAAAAGAGGTAAAGGAGTCACTCCCAACAGCATTAAAAATTAGCTCTACCAATTTAGATTTAGCAAAAATCTATGCAGATGCTCTACCAGATTATATAAGAGGATATATAGATAGTGATGTTATTGGTGCAGAGGTTGCAGGAGCATATAAGAATGTTATTGCAATTGCAAGTGGTGTTTGTGATGGATTAAATCTTGGCAATAATGCGAGAGCTTCACTTATTGCCAGAGGATTAGTTGAGATGAGTAGATTTGGGAAAAATTTTGGTGCAAAAATTGATACATTTCTCTCACTTGGTGGTGCAGGTGACCTATTTTTAACTGCAAGTTCTACCCTATCCAGAAACTATAGAGTTGGTTTAGGTTTGGCTAAGGGAAAATCTATTAAGGAGATTTTAGATGAACTTGGAGAGGTGGCTGAAGGTATCCCTACAACTAAGGCACTATACAAAATTGCTAAGGAGAAAAATATATATCTTCCAATTGCAGATGAGGTATATAAGATGTTAAATGGAAAAGAGCCAAATAAGTCCGTATATGACCTATTAAATAGATAAATTAGAGAGCTTTAATTGCCAAAATAGTAACATCATCACTCTGTTCATGTATAAATTCATGAAATGCCTCTAATATAACCTCTATCTGGTCTTTTGCACTAAATGGTTGCAGACAGTCATATAGTCCAACTATCCTATTTCCATACATCTCGCCATGTATATTTTCACACTCTATAATACCATCAGTATATAGTAAAATGGCATCACCACTATTAAAAGGTGTCCATATAACACTATAGGAGAGATTGGGCATAATACCGATAGGTAACCCCTTTGTCTCTTCGGTATGGATTAATCTGGGGTCTCCCAGAGGGTCATAGTGACCGGCATTTACAGACTCCATAGTAGATGTTTTATGGTGAAATCTTAAGAAGAGGGCAGTAATAAAGATATTACTATCTTGATTATCATTGGAGAAGACTGTATTAATCCTCTCAACTTCCGCACCAAAATCGTCACTCCCCTTCATTAACTCAATTCGAGCAAGGGAGCGAAACTGCATAGATATAAGAGCAGATGCAAACCCATGTCCCGATACATCGGCAATAATAAAGACCGTATATTCCTTTGAGTCTGTCTGAAAAACATCTAAGTAGTCTCCCCCAACTTCAGATGCAGATACACAACTACCATAGATATCCAACTGATTACTTTTCGGATAGCTCTTGGGAATTAATCTCTGCTGTATCTCCCTTGCTAAGAGTAACTCCTGCTCAATATGTGCAAAAGCTTTTAACTGTTCCTCTTTTTTACTAATCTCCTCTTCTAATCTCTCATTGAAGTATTTTTGTAAATCATTAAACTTTTTTAGTTTTAATAGATTGGTAACTTTATATCTTAACTCAATAACATCAATGGGCTTAGATAAAAAATCTTCAGCACCCATCTCTAAGGCTTTATATCGCTCTTCCGTTTTTGCAGTTACCACAATAACAGGTATATATTTTAGAGGTTTCTCCTTTTTTAAGATGGATAAGACCTCCAATCCCCCAAGCTCTGGCATAGATAAATCAAGTATTATTAAATCAACCGGTTCCTTTTTAACATACTCTAAAGCTTTATACCCATCTAAAGCAGATATGATATTTATATTCTCTAACTCATCTAAGGATAACTCCAGAATAGTTAAATTAATGGGTTCATCATCGACGATTAATATATTATTGATGTTATCCATTTTTGCCTTTTTATTCATATTATAACATAAATCGAAAAAAGTGATAAAAAGGCAATTTTAATTATTTAATTAACTGTATCTCTTTAACTCCTCTTTAACTTTATTTAACTTATCAGTAGCATCTTGAAGTGCTTTTCTATTATTTTCCACTACACTCTTAGGAGCATTTTCAATAAATCTCTGATTATTTAACATGCCATCTAATTTGGCTATCTCTTTTTCAAGTTTCTCTTTTTGTCTAGTAAGTTTAGCAATAGTTGCTGACATATCAATATCTTCTGTTGAGATAAAGCTCTCTAAATTATCACTTACATCAGTTACACTATTCTCTAACTTATTATCTATAAAAGATAGATTTTCTACTTTTGCCAACTTCTCTATAAATGGTCTTATCATATCCTTATCTATATCTTTATAGAGTTTAATAGATGCCTTTTCTATCTTTTGGTTAGCTTTGTCTATGAGAGTTTTACATCTTCTAATAGATACTATAGCCTCCATAATAAGCTCAAACTGCTCTACAACCTCATTATCTATCTTACCTTGAGTAGGGTAGGGCATTACCATAATAGATTTTCTATCTTGTAGAGATGAGTTTGATAATCTCATATATAGATTTTCTGTAATAAATGGCATAAATGGGTGGAGTAGCTTCATAGACTCTTTAAATATACTTCCAAGCTCTCCAATACTCTCCTTTGATGCTTTACTAAGTTCAATACCCCAATCACAAAACTCACCCCATAAATATCTATATAGAGTTGTAGCTCCATCATTGAATCTATACTGCTCTATATACTCCCGTGTCTCTTTAATTGCAATATTTAATCTTGATAGCATATATCTACCGAGTGGAGTTTTAATCTTCTCTGGATTTAAATCTTCAAAATAGTCCCAATTTAACTTTAAGAAGTTTGTAGCATTAAAGAGTTTATTTGTAAAGTTTCTACTCTGCTCTAATCTATCTATACTCAGTTTAATATCTCTCCCTTGAACTGCCAAAACCGCAAGAGTAAATCTAAGTGCATCTGTTGAGAATCTATCAATGGTATCTAATGGGTCTATAACATTCCCTTTGGATTTACTCATCTTATTTCCCTTCTCATCTTTGACTAAGGCGTGAAGATATATATCTCTAAATGGAAGTTTACCTGTAATATTATCTCCCATCATAAGCATTCTTGCTACCCAAAAGAATAGAATATCAAACCCTGTAATTAAGAGACTATTTGGATAGAACTCCTCTAAATCACTCTCATTCCATAGTTCGCCCTTAAAGGCATCTCCATTTCCCCAACCAAGAGTTGAAAATGGCCACAATCCAGAGCTAAACCAAGTATCGAGAACATCGGGGTCTTGATAGATATTTCTGCTATTACACTTTGGACACTCTGTCGGCTTCTCTCCATCTTCTACCCACTCATTATTACAGTTACGACAATAGAATACAGGTATCTGATGTCCCCACCATAATTGACGAGATATACACCAATCTCTAAGTTCACTCATCCAAGCATTATAGCTATTTATCCAGTGAGGTGGAAAAAATTTAACCTCTCCACTGTTTACCTTCTCTATTGAGGATTTTGCAAACTCTTTTTTTACAAACCACTGTTTGGAGATATATGGCTCTACCACATTTTTACATCTATAGCAGTGTCCAACTTGATGGTTATGCTCCTCTATCTTCGCTATAAATCCATCTTGTTTAAGTCTATCTACAATAGTCTCTCTCGCTTCAAGTCGTTCTAATCCTTTGAACTCTCCACAATAGTCGTTCAATATCCCCTTATCATCAAAAATAGTAATAAACTCTAAATTGTGTCGTTTACCCACTTCGTAATCATTTGGGTCATGGGCTGGAGTAACCTTTACAACTCCGGTTCCAAAATCCATATCGACATGGCTATCTGCAATAATCTCTATCTCTCTATTTATGAGTGGTAGAGTTACGCTCTTTCCAATCAGATGTCTATATCTCTTATCATCTGGATTTACCATAACAGCAGTATCCCCAAAATATGTCTCTGGTCTGGTAGTGGCTACAGTAACCTCGCCACTTCCATCACTTAGAGGATATTTTATATGGTAGAGTTTTCCCTGATGCTCTTCATATTCAACCTCAATATCACTCAAAGCCCCATCATGAGTGCACCAATTTATCATATAGTTACCTCTAACTATATATCCATTATCATACATCTGCTTAAAGGCTTTTTTTACAGCGTTCTCTAACCCCTTATCCATAGTAAATCTCTCTCTGGACCAAGCTGGAGAGACTCCAAGTTTTCTAAGTTGATTTGTAATTGCATTTTGAGAGTTCTCTTTCTGTTGCCATGCTCTCTTTAAAAACTCCTCTCTTCCAATCTCCTCTTTGGTTTTTCCCTCTGCAAGGAGCTGTTTCTCAACCACATTTTGAGTAGCAATTCCCGCGTGGTCGGTTCCCGGTTGCCATAGAGTCTTAAATCCGTCCATTCTCTTATATCGAACAATTATATCTTGAAGTGTAAATGTTAAAGCGTGACCTATATGTAGATGTCCTGTTACATTTGGGGGAGGCATCATAATGGTAAAAGTTTTTCCCTCCTTTTGAATATCTGCATTTCCATCTATCTCAAAATAGCCCCTCTCTTCCCAAATCTTATAGTAACTATCCTCTATCTCTTTTGGATTATATACATTTTTCTCTTTTCTACTCATCTTCTATCCATATTTTGATGATTTTATATTTTACTCTGAATAAATCTATCCATATCTTCAACAATCTCATTAATCTCTCTCTCACCGTTAATTACATGTAAAAGATTTCTATCTGTATAGAATTTTTGTATAGCTTCTAATGGCTCGTTATAGATTTTCATTCTATTATAAAATATCTCTATACTATCATCACTTCTACCTTCACCCTCCTTAGCTTCAGATGCTCTCCCTAAGATTCTCTCTTTGGCTACCTGCTCACTAACTCTAACCTCAATTACAGATACCAACTCAATATCGCTATTATCGGTCAAAATTTCATCTAAGGCTATCATCTGTTCTACACTTCTCGGATAACCATCTATCAATACAGTATCGACAGGTGCGTTATTAATTGCAGAGATAATTGTGTCTATAATAATATCTAATGGAACTAATGCCCCTCTTGATATGTAACTCTCAATAGTAGCCCCAAGTTTACTCCCACTCGATACCTCCTCTCTCAGCATATCTCCTGTTGAGTAGTGAACTATACTATCGCTATGTTTCTGTGCTATTAGACTAGCGTCTGTTGTCTTTCCTGACCCCGGTGCACCAATAATTAAAAATAGTTTTTTTGACATTCTCTCTCCCTTAATTTCTTATCTCTCTTCTAACTCTAATATGTAGCTCATTCAACTGCTCACTATCTACTACACTTGGAGCGTCCGTAAGCAGACACTGTGCCTTTTGCGTCTTAGGAAATGCAATAACCTCTCTAATGCTACTACTTCCACTCATTAACATAATAATTCTATCCAATCCAAAGGCAATCCCTCCGTGTGGTGGTGCACCAAATTTAAGTGCTTCCAATAAAAATCCAAATTTAGATTTTGCCTCCTCATCTGATATACCCAAGAGTTTAAATACCTCCTGTTGAATATCCTCTCTATGGATACGAATAGAGCCTCCTCCCAACTCAACCCCATTTAAGACCAAATCGTAGGCGATTGAGCCAATATCCTCTATATCATCGAAGGATATTTTTCCATTCTCATCTCGCTTTGGCATTGTAAATGGGTGGTGTAGAGCTTTAATCTTTCCATCTTCCTTCTCAAACATAGGAAAATCTGTAATCCATACAAATTCAAATTTATCTTTTGGAACTATTCCCATAAGGTTAGCAAGATGAACTCTAAATCTACCCATATAGTCGAGAACCAACTTTCTATTTCCCGCTCCAAAAAATACTACATCTCCAACTTTAAGCTCACATCTTGCAATAATCTCTGCTAAATCTTCGGTTGTAAAAAACTTAGTTAGAGGTCCCTTTAACCCCTCTTTTTTCATCTGGAAGTAACCTAAACCGGATGCTCCAAATTTTCTAACGAAATCTTCAAATCTCTTCATCTCCCTCTTAGAGAATATATTGTCTCCATTTGGAACCTTGAGAGCTTTTATCCTATTATTTTTTTTATCTTTTGCTATATTTGAGAAGATTGAGTTGTTACATCTCTCAAATATATCAATCACATCGACCATTGTTAAGTCATAACGGGTATCCGGCTTATCCGAACCGTATCTCTCCATAGCGTCACTATATGATAATCTATTAAATTTATTGGGAATATTAAATCCACACTTAGTAAATATGGAGTGGATAAGCTTTTCAGAAACATCTATAATATCCTCTTGGTCACAGAAACTCATCTCAATATCTATCTGTGTAAACTCCGGTTGTCTATCTGCCCTTAAGTCCTCATCTCTAAAACATTTTGCAATCTGAAAATATCTATCAAATCCCCCTACCATTAAGAGCTGTTTAAATAGTTGTGGAGATTGAGGAAGTGCATAGAACTCCCCACTATGCACCCGACTTGGCACAAGATAGTCTCTTGCTCCCTCTGGAGTTGATTTTGTAAGTATAGGTGTCTCAACCTCCAGAAATCCCAACTCATCGAGAGTATTTCTTGCTGCCATTGTAGCTTTAGAGCGAAGTTTAAAAATATTATAGGATTTTTGAGTTCTAAGCTCTAAATATCTATATTTTAGTTTAATCTCATCATTAACTTTTTCATCTCCTAAGTCAAAAGGCATAGGCTTAGAGCGATTTTCAATAGTTAATTTATCTACAACAATCTCAACTTTACCTGTTTTAAGTTTTGGATTTTCTAACCCCTCCCCCCTTGCTCTAACCTTTCCTGTAGCTATTAATACAAATTGGTCTCTAACATCTTCTGCTATTTTATGAGCGTCAATACTATCTGCCGGGTCACAGACCAGTTGCACAACCTCATCTTTATCTCTTAAATCTATAAAAATCAGACCTCCATGGTCCCTTCTACTTGATACCCAACCGGCAACAGTTACCTCTTTGCCAATAAGTGTCTCATTTACATCTATACAGTAGTGTGTTCTCACGCTTATTCCTCTATTCTTAGATAAACAATATATCCATATTAAAAAATTTTCGTGATTATATCGCAAAGTTCCATAGAATAAGATAGATAATATAGGTGTTAGATTTTATCTATCTTATTGGGAAATTTTTGGCTGTAGCCAAATGGTAGTTTAAATTAAGTTTTTTAGTTTTTTTAATTATCATTCGATGCTCTTGTAAGTTTTACAACTTCACCTTGAGCCTTTAGAAACTCCTCATTATCTTTAATCATGCTATTTAACTCTTCATCTGTCAATTTTTTCTTCTTTAATACTAAAGATTTTATTCTCTCCCATATTTTTTGACTAATAGAGAGTTTCTCTAAGATAGCCCTATCCTCAGTGCCATCAAGTTCTAAATCTTTATCCCCATCTTTTAAGGCTTTCATCAACTTATCCATAGCTTTTACACTCTTATATAAATCTTCTTGTGCCTCTTTTTTATTAATGTTCTCTCTTATTAAGAGTCTATCTTTCACTATTTTATTAATATACATTCTTGGTTTTCCAACCTGTGTATATAACATAGTTTTAATATGTGCCATAGAGGCTTCTAATTTATCATTACTCTGATAAGATTTAATAAAATGGGTAAATATATATGCAATATCATTTAATAGTTTAATGTTATTTTTACTAATAAACTCTAATGCCTCTTTATCTTTTGGATTTTCAGATAATCTTTTAACACTATCATAAAATTTTGTCCATGTAGTATTTACATCTTTTATCTTTTGAGCAAAATTCTTATCCTCTCTTATAGCTTTATCTATATCTTTTTTACTATCTATTAACTTATTAAAATTCTCATTAAAATCATTAGCAATTTTTAATATCTCTTTTTGATAATAATCACTATTAAATCCAATAGAGATTAATAGTGCATCTCTTGCTATCCACTGTGT
>JALWZK010000040.1 GCA_027002665.1 Campylobacteraceae bacterium
TTACTATTTAGCATATCTCCATTTGGATTCCAATTCTCTCCGTCCCATAAAAATAAAATCTCTTTTTTAAGCATTACCACTCTCCTCACTATTAATTTTCTTTATATATTTTGTATAGTCACTTCCACCCATAGCAAAGGCAAGTGAGACAAAAGAGCTTTTTACAATCCCCTTATAGATAAATGCCTTTTGAGAGAACTGAACAGCCAACTCTTTAATCTCATTAACTATCCTATTGCCTGAACCTGTGGTAGAGTTTAACTTTCGGATAGTCTCTTCAGACTTTTTCCAAATTCTATCTAAACTATCTTTTGTAATAGCTCCACTATTATTTAGCCACTTCTCATAGGAGCTACTACTACTTACCCCATATTGCCAATTTATTAAAGCACTTGATAACATACCCAAAAGATAGGCACTCCTTAATACATCATTGTTGAGAAACTCACTACTATTTAAGAGATGAAGTATCTCCTCTTGACTATTTTTTATATCTTCCAAATCTATCTCCTTTCGTAATATGAAACTCTCTTTAAGTTTATCTATCTCCCTAAATAGAGCTAAGTATCTCTCTATCGCCTCTATACTTCTATTAAAATAGAATCCATTAAAATATTTTCCCCACTCCAGACGATGGGCATAAGTGGTATCTATTGTTCCCCAATAGATGAGTTGTGAAAATTTATAAATTAAAATATCTTTATCTAATTTTAAAGATGAGAGCAGTATATTCATAATCTCTAATCTATCACTAAATAGATTTTGCATATAGATAGTCCCAGTAGCATCTTTAATATCTTCATCTTTAAAAGCTTTAATATTATATTTCCCCATTGTATCTGAAACATGAGAGATATATGATGGTAAAACATCATCAATTTGGAGTAGAACATCTACAGCAGAGTTACTCTTTGCATAAAAGAGAATTGTATTTAAGACTGGTAAGCCTCTCTCTCCATAGGCGGTATCCTCTAAATACTCATTGATATAACTCTCACTATCTCGTATCTCAAAAATTTCACCCTTTGCAGACTTCTCTAAAATCTCCAATATATCTTTATACTCTACCTCATCACTTAAAAGTGTAGGCATAATAGCCATCTTTAGACCATAAAAATTGTGAGAAAACATCTTATCCATTACATCAAAGCCAATTTTAATCTTTTTGGAACTCTCAAAGGAGAGAGGTAAAAGTCTAAGCTTAATCGGTTTCATCTTTGTAGGTAGCTCATTTGTAGAGCAGAAAGCCAGATTAGCATCTCCTCCAATTCCCTCTTGATTGGAGATAATATCATAACCTCTTATTGTAGCCTCTTTATGAGAGTTTAGATGTTTTTCATAAATATTCTTAAAATAAGCCGAAATAGGTCTATTTTGGTAAGCAAGTGCAAAATAGGTTGTAAATTTCCCTTTCTCACCTTTTGCTTTTTTGTACTCTTGCAGATTTTGTATCTCTTCTCTCTTATCATCAAAAAATGTCGCATCAATCAATTTTAGTTGCTTCAATATAGTATCTTTTGCAATCTCCTCTTGGCTAAAATAGGATAGTAGATTTTTATTGGCTTTTAAAATAGCATTGACAAATTTTTTAAAATTGGTATTGACATCTTTTTGTTTAAAGAAAATATTTGGAAAGAGATTACCACTATTTGCTCCTACACCAAAACGAGTAATAATTAACTCATCATAAGGAGTGTTTAATGAGACCTCTATTGCTTTACTCTCTATATCAAAAAGATAAGCTTTAACCTTTGTATATTCATACGCTTTATTTTTTACTCTCTTCTCATCTTCTAAGTAGTGTGTGCCTATATTTGCGAGTGTTTTTACTATATCACCCATCTTCACCTACCCCCCTAAGCGGTCTCATATTTTATTTAAGGAGAATTATAGCACTAAATTATGACAAAAGGTGTCTTTTTTGAGGGGGTTTTGTTTTTTTCTCTATTATTACTATATAAAATGAAGTTTCAAACCCTATAAGGGAGTATATTAAAACGATGCAGAAACTGATGCACAATTAGAGTATAGAGAGATGTTTCAAACCCTATAAGGGAGTATATTAAAACAGGCAAACGAAAGTTTTTCTTCTATAATACTCCAAGTTTCAAACCCTATAAGGGAGTATATTAAAACATGGATTATCTGTCATGTTTTGATAACGAGCAATATGTTTCAAACCCTATAAGGGAGTATATTAAAACAAGAAAAATCTCAAAAAGATTATCTTACACATGGAAAGTTTCAAACCCTATAAGGGAGTATATTAAAACAGCAACCAAATAACCATATTTCGGCGTTCTCTTGAAAAAATAATACAATTAATTTGCTTAAAATTAGCTTAAATTTAAAACCATTTTTTACGAAATCCCCAGAAATAGGCATCTTAGAAAACTTAAATACAGCTTTAATGAGATGTTGCTCATTTCTACTCATATTTGAGTATATTTCTCTTTAGAAATTGCTAATATAATTATAGCATATTCTAAGTAATAAAT
>JALWZK010000041.1 GCA_027002665.1 Campylobacteraceae bacterium
ACTATATATTTATATTGGTTAATAATAATCAACTTACTAAGCTACTATTGGTTATTATTGTCATATAAAAACATTTAAATTATGAAAGGGGAACAATATGGCATTTTTCAAGAAAAATGATAGAAGAGAAGAAAAACCTCAAAAGGAGGCTGAAGTTATTCAAACAGCACAACCGAGACCTAAACCAAAACCGAGAACAGAGACTATTATATCAAAAGGTATTAAAGTAGATGGAAATATCAGTGGTAGTGATGTTGTTCAAATTAATGGAATGTTAGAGGGTAACATTACAATAGCAAATGTGACAGTAGGAGCAAGTGGTATAGTAAAGGGAACCATAAGAGCAGAAAATGTATCGATAGAGGGTGAACTTAAAGGTGAAGTGATATGCGAAGAGTTAGATATAAAGCGAACTGGTAAAGTATCTAATAAGATAGAGTGTGTCAATCTCCTAATTAGTGGTTCAGTAATTGGAGATATTAAAGCTGAAGAGATGATTACAATCTCCAAAGAGGGTAAAGTTAAAGCTGATAATATTCAAAGTAAAAGGGTTATAATCCACGGAGCAGTAGATGGAAAAGTCTATGGAGAGGATATTATTGAGGTTGGTCATGACGGCAAAGTTATCACAGATAGATTAGAGAGTAAGAAAGTTGTTGTCAATGGAAAAATAGATGGGAAAATTACAGCATCTCAACTCTTAGAGGTTGGCAGAAATGGATTTGTGCAAGGAGAAATTACCGTTAAAAATATTAAAACCGAAGAGGGTGGACGAGTTATTGGAACAATGGTAACCTATGAGGAGACAAAGCCTAAAACACCATTGACATCTGATGATAATAGTTCAGATAAAGATATTATAGATACAGAACCTGCTTAAATATCTTCATTCTCTTCTTTTTTTAAAGAAGAGAAATCTACAATCATAGAAAGCTTTTATACTATTTTTGCTAAAATTCCGAGATTATAATAAAAAAAGGATTGTAATGGATATTACAGCAGTAAAAAAAGATACGGCAAATATCTCAATATCAGCAAAAATAGATAGTGCTACAATTGAAAAAAATATAAATAAAATAGCAAAGCAACTTGCAAAGACACAACAGATAGATGGTTTTAGAAAAGGGAAAGTGCCTGTTAAAATTATAAAAAAAATTTATGGTGAAAAACTTAAACAGGAGGCTGAAAGCGACGCCATTGCAGAGATTATAGAGTATGCAAAGAGAGAACTCGATATAAAAGGTGAAGATATTATTGGTGATCCTATATTTGAAAAATATGAAAAAAATAGTGATGGTAGTATAAATGTTGTAATGACTCTATCTCTAAAACCAACCATTAATATAGAAGAGGAGCATAGTGATATATCAATAGATTATGAAGAGCCAACAGTTGAAGAGAAGGAGATAGATGAGAAAATAGAGGAGATTCTTAAAGATAATCTCTATTTTAAAGATATAAAAGAGGATAGAGCTTTACAAAATGGTGACCAAGCAGAATTTGATTTTGTCGGTAAAGTAGATGGTGCAGAGTTTGAAGGTGGAAGTGCTAAGAATTTTAAACTTGTTATAGGTTCGGGTAACTTTATAGATGGGTTTGAAGAGCAGATGGTTGGTATGAAGAGAGGGGAAACAAAAGATATTAATGTAAAATTCCCTGAAGATTATCACTCTAAAGAGTTAGCTGGAAAAGATGCTGTTTTTACAGTTACACTTCACAATATTCAAGAAGAGATTAAAGAGTTAGATGAAGAGATAGCAAAGAGATTACTTCCAAATGATGAAAATGCTACTGTTGAGAAGGTAAAAGAGCAGGTTAAAGAGTATATTAAGTCTGATAAAATAGTCCAACTATATACTGAAGAGCTTAAACCGAAACTTGTCGAGATATTATTGGAGAGGTATGAGTTTGATTTACCTAAGAATATTGTAGAGCAGGAGATTGATGAGCAGGTTAATCAAAAGGCTCAAATGATGAGTGAAGATGAGTTGGCAGAGTATAAAGATAATAGTGAAAAGATTAATGAGCTTAGAGAGTCTGTTAGAGAAGATGCTATAAACTCTGTAAAGGCTACCTTTTTAATTGACGCACTTGCTAAGAGAGAAAATATTACAGTTAGTGACCAAGAGCTAACTCAAATAATATATCGTGAAGCTGTATTGGCAAATCGTAATGTTGATGAGGTTATGAAATACTATAAAGAGAATAATCTCCTTCCAGCTATTAAGATGAGTCTAATTGAAGATAAACTTTTCTATAAAATGTTAGGGTTAAATGGGTAATATGAGTTATATTCCGTATGTTGTAGAGCAGACAGGTAGAGGTGAAAGAAGTTATGATATATATTCGAGACTTCTAAAAGATAGAATTATTATGTTGAGTGGAGAGGTTAATGACCAAGTGGCATCAACTATTGTAGCACAACTTCTATTCTTAGAGGCACAAGATCCGGATAAAGATATATATCTCTATATTAATTCACCCGGTGGTGTAATAACTTCAGGATTATCAATCTATGATACAATGAACTATATTAAACCGGATGTGATAACAATATGTATTGGTCAAGCCGCATCTATGGGTGCCTTTTTGCTCTCCTCTGGAGCTAAGGGTAAAAGATATGCTCTTCCAAATGCAAGAATTATGATACATCAACCATCAGGTGGTGCTCAAGGGCAATCGACCGATATTCAAATTCAGGCACAGGAGATACAGAGATTAAAAGATACTCTAAATGAGATAATGGCAAAGAATTGTGGTAAAACTTCAAAAGAGGTAGAGAGAGATACAGAGAGAGATAACTTTATGTCTTCACAAGAGGCCTTAGAGTATGGATTAATAGATAAAGTTCTCGATAGAAGTATTAAAGATTAAAGGTCTATAATGGTGCGTGATATAGTTATCTATCCCGATAAGAGATTAAAAGTTGTATCCAAAGAGGTTACATCTTTTGATAGTGAGCTACACACCCTATTAGATGACATGTATGATACTATGATTAGTAAAAAGGGTGTAGGGTTGGCTGCCATTCAGATAGCTGTTCCTAAGAGGGTATTAATTATCAATATTCCATTAGATGATGAGAATGGCAAAGATGAACAGCCAAGAGAGAACACCTTAGAGATTATTAATCCTGTAATAGTTGAGAAATCTGGTATAAATAGACATCAAGAGGGGTGTTTAAGTGTTCCCGGTATATATGAAAATATTGAGAGGGCAAAATATGTGCAGATTGAGTATCAAGACCGTTATGGTAAAAAGTGTAAAATAGAGGATGATGGATTTCTATCAATAGCACTTCAACATGAGATAGACCACCTCAATGGGAAACTTTTTATAGAAAAACTCTCTTTTATTAAACGAAAAAAGTTTGAAAAAGAGTGGAAAAAGAGAAGAAAAAATACCCTTTAAATATATGAGAATAGCCTGTGTAGATGTAGGACTTAAGCGAATAGGGTTATCCCTATGCTTAGATAGGAAAATTGTATTTCCTCAAAATGCAATTATAAGAAAAAATCGTAAACAGGCCTCAAGAGATTTACAAGCTTTCCTATATGAGTGGGAGATAGATACTCTAATTGTAGGCTTACCAAGAGGCTCATATACCCAAGATGAGATGGAGAGAAGGATAAAACATTTTATCTCCCTACTCAACTTAGAGGGTATAGAGGTTATATATCAAAATGAGGAATACTCTTCAATAGAGGCACAGGAGATAACAAAAGGGGTCTTTCGACATAGAAGAGATGGAAAAATAGACTCCATCGCATCTAAGATTATCTTAGAGAGGTGGTTAAGTGAAAACTCTCTCTAAATCGTATATCTACTCATGGCCGACTGAAGATATTTTTTTGCCTCACTTTTACTTATATTATTGATATTTATAATCTGATGGTATATTGTAAGACTACTAAACGGTTTAGGTATAGTAAATCTATCCCAACTCTTAAGTTGCCAATATGATGATGAGTTATAGCTTATTACCATAATTGGAAGTTTAGATTTTAGAGCCAATGCCACTGCACCATCACTCATACTATGTCTCGGTCCCCTGGGACCATCTGGAGTTAAAAGAATATTCTCTCCATCTTTTAATTTTTTGATAGAGTTTATTAAAGCACCCCTTGCACCTCTTGATGATGAGCCTCTAATTGGTAAGATATTAAAATATCCCAACACCCTCTTAATAATATCTCCGTCGAAATGGTGACTAATAATAGCTGAAGTCTTCTCTGTCGGTTTTAGTTTTCTATATACCTGTGGAGAGATTAAAAGCTCTCCATGCCAACTTACAGCTATAAGTTGAGAATCTATCTTCTCATCTATAAAGTTATACTTTTTTCTATATGTAAACCATAATATACGCATAATAAGATATATTAAAACCGGAACAATATTAATAGATATTTTTCTCAATATATCTTTTCTACTCAATTTATAACTTCACCCTCCAATGCCCATCTTGCACTCTTTGTAACTTTTACATCTTTAATCTCTCCGAGAAGCTCCTCACTCCCATTTACAAAAAATAGTTTTCCATCATCACTTCGTCCGGAGATTTTTCCTCCCGATTTTAACTCATCAAAATATACAGAGTAAACTTTTCCCACTTGAGAACTCATAATCTCATCTAATATCTCTTTATGTCTATTTTGAAGTATCTTCAATCTCTCTGATGCCACCTCATCAGGTATCTGATTTGGATATGTTGCGGCCTTTGTGTGTGGTCGTGGAGAGTATTTAAATGAGAATAGTTGATTAAATCTAACCTGCTCCAATACATCTAAGGTATCAGCAAAATCCTCATCACTCTCATTAGGAAACCCTACAATAATATCTGTAGAGATACTAACTTCCGGGGATAGCTCTTTTACCTTAGCACAGCGATTTAAAAACCACTCCTTTGTGTAGCCTCTTTTCATATCTCTTAAAACCTTTGTCGAGCCACTCTGTAGAGGAATATGTATCTGTTTACATATTTTGGGGTTAAAAGCAAACTCTTCTAAGAACTCATCGTCCATATGTAGAGGGTGTGGGGAGGCAAATCGTATCCTCTCCAGACCATTAATAAGAGATATTTTCCTCAATAGCCCTGTAAAGTTTAACCTCTCACCAGTTGCACTAAAATATTTTCCATAATTATTTACATTCTGTCCCAATAGTATAACCTCTTTGGCTCCACCCTCTACAGCTCTTCTAACCTCTTGAACTATTAAATTGGGTGGAATTGAGACCTCTTTCCCTCTCGTTGCAGGAACTATACAGTAGGTGCAGGATTTATCACACCCCATAGAGATATTTACCATAGCCTTATATCTATTACTTCTATACTCTCCAAAACTGTAATTGCTATCATCATAATCTAAATCGACCTCAACGGAGTGTCTCCTATCTATCACTTTTGATAATTTAGATACATTTCTTGCACCAAGCACAAAATCAACAATAGGTGCTTTTTTAATAATCTCTTCGCCCAAGTGGGAAGCGGTGCAACCTGTTACACCAATCTTAGCATTATCTTTTTTATATTTTCTAAACACACCAATTTCGGAAAATAGTTTAGATACCGGTTTCTCTCTAACACTACATGTATTTATAATAATTAAATCAGCTTCACTAATTTCAGAGGTTAATTTATAAGGCTCTCTCTTATTGAGTTCTGCAATAATATGTTCGCTATCTCGAACATTCATGGCACACCCTAGCGTCTTTATGTAAAGTTTCTTACTCATTGGACAATGTGAACTTCATATATAAAATCATCATCATTTAAGCCAAATTTAACCTCACGCATATATACAGAATACTCTTTATCCTCAAAATACTCAATCAACGCCTTTAAATCCTTATGTGAATTTTCTTTATCAAAATAGAATATAGATTTCTTCTCTAAATCCTCTTCAATCTTATTTAACTCAACCGTTTTTGGTTTTGTTGTGATTGAAGTTCTTGCCAACTTTAATTTCATAATTTTACATTCCTTAAAAAAAAATAATATATATAAGTTGTTATATTTTTGTTTAAAAATATTATACCTACTTTACTTAAAGGTAAGTTTAGCTATAATGCTCCTCTTCAATGCAAGGGATAAATTATCACAATAGTAACACATTGTTAAGTTGAAAATTGTAAGGAATAGATATATGGAAAAGATTGTTGATATTATAGAGGCTATGGCTCATGAGAAGAGTATTTCACTTGAAGCGGCTATAGATGCATTTAAAGAGGCTCTAATTAAGACTGCAAAAAGATGCACAAGTCGCTCTTCACATTTTGAAGTTACTGTCGATATGGATAAAAAGGATTATAAAATTGAGCAGATAGTAACAGTGGTAAAAGATGATGATGAGAGAATTAAGAGTGAGCCAGATAGCGTTATAACATTGGACGAAGCGAGAGAAGAGTATGGAGAAGATATTGACTTAGGAGATGAACTTAGAAGTGAATTTATCCTTGAAGAGCATGGAAGAACTGCATCTTATAATCTATTTAGAGAGTTACAATACTATATTCAGAGACAAGTCGAGCAGAATCTATTTGAAAAATATAGACAGAAGGTCGGCTCAATATTAATAGGGACAGTAAATAGAATAGATGATAAAGATAACACTTTTATAGAGATTGGTGAACTTAAAGGGATTCTAAGTCAAAGAAATAGAATTAAAGGTGAAAATTTTAAAATAGGAGATACCGTAAAGGCACTTTTGCGTTTTGTAACTATCGACCCAGAGTTTGGAATGATTTTAGAATTGACAAGAACAGCACCAAAATTTTTAGAAAAGCTTATGGAGAGAGAGGTTCCAGAGATTGCAGATAATAGTGTTGAGATTGTTGCAAGTGCAAGAATACCGGGACAGAGAGCAAAATTGGCACTAAAAACTGACTATCCAAATATTGACCCTATTGGTGCTGCGGTAGGTGTAAAGGGAACCAGAATAAATGCTGTTAGTCGAGAGTTAAATGGTGAAAATATAGACTGCATTGAGTATTCACCAATTCCAGAAGTATTTATTACACGAGCTTTATCTCCTGCCATTATTCAGAGTGTAAAAATTATAGATAGGAAACATAGAAAGGCACTCATCAATATTACAAGTGACCAGAAGGCGAAAGCTATTGGAAAAAATGGAATTAATATTAGGTTAGCCTCCATGCTAACAGGATATAATCTCGAATTAAATGAGATAGAGGGGATTACACAGAGAAGAAGTGACAGTAGAAGCCAATCACGAGAGATTGAAAAGAGTAAAAATAGTAACGCCTTAGCCGACCTCTTTAAGTAAATGGTTAGATATATTTTATCTTTTTTTATCTCACTAACTATCTATATTGGTTTAATATATACTCTCTGCATCTATTTTAATAATAGATTAAAATCTATCAAACAAGAATCTAAGAGAGAGATGAGAATTAAAATATCTCTCTTAGAGGAACCAAAGAGAGTTATTGAACCTAAACCATCAATTAAACCTACAATTAAACCTATATTTACGCCTCCACCCGTAATTTTAACTCCAAAACCTACACCCAAGCCTATATTGAAACATAAAAGATATAAAAAACATAGAAGATATAAAAAAAAGATAGTGAAGATAGTTAATAGAGATAAAAAAATTATTCATAGAAAGAGAAAGAGGTATATAGCAAAACCCAAAATAGTAAAATCTAAAGTAGTAAAATCTAAAAAAAGTGTAATAAAACCCAGAATAGTAAAAATTATACCTACGGTTACTCCAGAGCCTATTATAGAAGAGGTCTATAGAGAAATCGAAGAGATAGTAACTCCTCCACCAAAAAAAAGGGTGGAAAGAGTAGTTAAAAGAGTTGCAACACAACAACATATAAAACCCATTCAGAGAGAAAACAGCAATTTAACTATTCAGAAGAGGAAATTTTTAAATAGAGTTAGAAGAAATATATACTCAAATAGAATCTATCCAATTAAAGCTAAAAGAAGAGGTATTGAGGGGAGAGTTCATCTAATATTTGATATAACAAGTAGTGGAGAGGTTACTAATATACGAACATCTAATGCACCGAGAATACTTCAAAAGTCTGTTAAAAAGGCTTTAAAACAGAGTTTTCCAATAGATATTCCCCCTATATTATTGGATAAATTTCCAATGAGAAATATATCCATAGATATAGAGTTTAAATTGGAGTGAGTTTTTCTATATTTTTTTGAATTTAAAATCTATAGCACTCTTTAAAATAAATAGAAGTAGGAAAAATGCTATTATCTCATAGCCTATTGACCATAATATATAATACTCATCAATATCTATTCTTTTAAAAATATCTATATCATTTTTTGCAAAAATAAAAAATACAAATAGCACACCTACCCCATATGGGACTATTAAAAAAGCTATAAAGAAAACTAAATTCGCTATATCTTCAGAGATATTAATATAATCTTGTAT
>JALWZK010000042.1 GCA_027002665.1 Campylobacteraceae bacterium
TTTAGAGATAAGACAATCCACACATAGGTCTAAATAGTGTTTCTTATGTTTTCTATTCTCTTTTTCTCTATCTGATATTTTTATACTACTAAAATCTATCTCTTTTGAGAGTTCTTTTGGTAGATAGGCTTGTAAAAAATCCCTTATATTCTCCTCATTATCAAAAAGTTTTTTAAAAAAACTATCATGAGGGTGTTTAATACTTATCTCAGGTCTGGGCATTTTTATCCTTTAATATTTGAGATAATTTTATCATGAGTAGCGTTAAGCAAACGATAACTGCTTATCGTTTGTAGCTACGAAACCGTAGCTGATGTGCGTAAGCACCAGCGAAGGCAAAAGCGTTAAGCAAACGACAACTGCTTGTTGTTTGTAGCTACAAACTGATAACAGATAACAGTTATCTGTTTTCTGTCTTAATCCCCTATTGTATAAATACAGTCGGGTCATAGCCTATTTTATGGGAAATATCAAAATATACCATGCGTTAAAACCTCGTAACAGTGCTATTTTATAGAGCGTTTAAAAAAAGTTTATAAGAGATTATATACCATTGTAGCTTGTTTCTTTCTTATCTATTTAATGCTTTTACAATTCTTTATCAATAGAGTCTCAAAACCACGAATATTGCTGCTTCTTAGCATTCCATGAAATTTTAGATTGATAGGAGTTTTTAGGAGTGTTTTCATATATATCTTTCCCATCAGGTCATACAATTACTGCCATCTCTTCAGCTTTTGCATTGGGATTTATATTTCGGAGATATAGATACCTCTTTTTAATATTTGGGATACTTGTAGCTCTGAGTAGAGTTGTGGGGGTAAATCACTATATGAGTGATATTGTGTTTGCATCTCTGCTTGGCTATTTTGTGGCTTTAATAATCTACAATAGAATGTTCTACAATGGAGATTAATCCAATATCTCTATTGTAGGTCTCTTCTCCTCTGGAACTATCTCAAACAAATCTTTACTACTATTAACCTCATCTGGCTCTTTAATTTTTACAATGGTAAGTTCATCTAATACATCATTATAGTTGCTATTGTGTATCTCTCCTTGAGCTTTACCCTCAAATATTGTAAATGTTCCTATAGTTACTTTAAAAATATCTATTAGTGAAAACTCCTCAATATTACTATATGGAGGAAGTAGCACATAGGAACCATCTGTTAAATTTATATCTGTAATTTTAAGTTGATAGAATTGGATATTATTATCTATTTGACTACTATTACTCTCATTACAGTCACTATTATTGCATATTAGCTCTCTATTGCTTGTTATATTATCTTCCAAATTTGGATTGGTTGTGCTTCCTGAAAAGAGTATTAGAGAGCTATCCTCTGTAATCTCTCCTGTCGATGAGAAACTACTAATATTTGTATCATTCCCCTCTGATATCTCCTCAATACTATTTGTTTGGATTTGAATAGTGGAGTTATCCTCTTCCTTATCTGTTAGAGTTAAACTTATATTCTCCTTATGTCCCTCTTCTGCTAATCTATTATATACATGCATAGTCTCTTTTCCATTCTCATCTGTTAAGTAGTATATGGAGACATCTATGGTTCTATTTATATCTCTATAGAAATATCTTGTTGTAACATTCTTATTGTAATCATTCCATTTAAATGTTTGGAACTCCTCTATGGAGCTATTTATATCATTCCTATTTTTAACTGTTGTAATATTGTTATCACTCTCATTACTCTCTTTATAGAAACTCCTCAAGATAGTATCGTTTGATGCCATATCTAACTTTAACTCATAATCATTTCCCTCATCAACATATTTTTTTGTAAATACTAACTCTCCGAGAGATACTCTGCTATTATTATACTCATCAAGTGTAACATTATTATCATCTATAATCTCATCTATCTTAGCAATAGTTCTATTATCGAGTATAATAGATAGAGCTTGAGGTTCAAATGTGCAAGATAACATACCTTTACACCTATCCAGAACTTGTGGCATAACTTTTTCCAATAAGACCAAATTTATCTGTGCAATTTTTACAATATCCTCTATTTGAGATATGCTCTTCTTAAGTTGCTCATACCCAATATCATTTATTTTCTCTGTTTGGTTATCTTCTGTAGTCTGATTACTCTCTATTGAGCTGTTACTATCTATGGTTTGATTATCTTCACTGCTACCATTGGTATCATTAGGTTTTAAAATATTTGGAAACTCCATACTGATAGTTTGAGGTAATATACTGTTTTCCTCTTCAGCATCTTCAATGCCACCACTCTCAGCTATTAAATTACCACTACTATTATCATCTATAGTATCCATAGTCTCCGTAGTGTTTGTATCTATACCACTACTTGCTATTGTGGTATCCTTTTTAGAACTACTTCCCATCATTCCACAACCATTTAAGACAATAATAAAAATTAATAAAATTATATTTTTTAGCATGAAAAAACCCCGTTCTATTTTACTAATAATAGCATATAAAATTAAGTATAAGGTTAGTCAAATA
>JALWZK010000043.1 GCA_027002665.1 Campylobacteraceae bacterium
AACTAAAGGTGATATTAAAAGTCAAATGAAATAGAAATTTTTTCTATTTTAAGTTTCTTTGGATAATATAATCCCGCATTATATTTGTAACAGAAAGGATAAATCCCTTGAGTGGCGATATTAAAAGAGTTTTGAAACTATTTGTTTCAAAACAAGAGGTATCTGAAATGAAACTTGATGCCAGAGGCGTTATAGGCGATAAATACTATAATGGAGATAAAAATCGCTCTATACTTATCTCCTCTATAAAAAGTTATAGTGTTGCAAAAAGTAACAATATAGAGATAAATTGGGGTGATTTAGGTGAGAATATTATAGTAAATTTTGACATATACTCTTTAAAAATTGGAACAAAGTTCAGAATAGGAGGTGCTTTATTGCAAATATCACAAAACTGTACACTCTGTAGGTCTCTCTCTAAAATAGATTCGAAATTACCAAAAATATTAAAAAATGATAGAGGTATTTTTGCTTTTGTTTTAGAAGCAGGAGAGATAAAGGAGAATGACGAAGTAATAATTATAGAAGGAGGAGATTAATGTTTTCAGCAGAAAAACGAAATGACACTTTTAAAGGTATTATATTTGTTGCTATTTTCTCATTTGCAGCGATGGCAATATCTCAGATAAGTTTTATAAAGGCTTTGCAACTTTCACCACTTATTATAGGTATAGTTCTTGGTATTATCTATGCAAATACTCTAAGACACCATATACCGGAAGAGTGGGGGCCGGGAATAACTTTTTCAGCTAAGACTTTACTTAGAGTGGCAATAGTTTTTTATGGATTTAGGATAACCCTACATGAACTTATGGAAGTAGGTTTGGAAGGTTTAGTAGTAAGTATATTGATGGTCGCTACAACTTTTATACTTGGCTCATATATAGGTGTTAAATTTTTTAAAATGGATAAAGATTTAGCATTTTTAACTGCTGCTGGAAGTAGTGTATGTGGGGCTGCCGCTGTGTTAGCAACTGAACCTGTTGTAGAAGGCGAAGATTATAAGAGTGCAATAGCTGTATCTACGGTTGTGCTATTTGGAACAATAGCTATGTTTCTATACCCTGTGCTATATAAAGCAGGTATATTTAATATGGACGCAAAAACTATGGGTATCTATATAGGAGGCACCGTTCATGAAGTAGCTCAAGTTGTTGCTACAAGTGCAGGTATTGCTGGGCCAGGTAGTGAGATGGGAAATAGTGCTGTTTTGGTCAAAATGACAAGAGTTGTTTTGATAGCTCCTCTACTTCTATCACTCGGTTTTTACTTAGCAAAAACTGCAGATATATCTACTGATGGTAAAAAGGCAAAAGTTGGTATTCCTGTATTTGTAATTTGGTTTTTAGTTATGATTTTAGTTAACTCTTTTATTCCAATCCCTAAGGAGATTATATCAACTATCAATAGTGTAGATACATTCCTCCTCACTATGGCTATGACGGCTCTCGGTATGGGGACATATATAGAGAAATTTAAAACAAGTGGTGCTACACCTATATATGTAGCTGGAATTATGTTTGCTTGGCTTTTAATTGGTGGTTACTTTATAACTAAGGGTGTAAGTGCTATCTTATAATAACTATTTTATCATTTTTTAATCCTATATCTTAAGGATTAAAAATGAGTCAAATTAAATTGGAGCTAATCTGACTATAATGTATCAATATAATAATATGAGGTGAGTTTAATGGATTTTAAGAGTTTTTTCCTAGAGTATGGAGAAAAGGTTCCCGGTTATGATGTAACAGTTATAAATGATAGGGAAGCGAGAGCTGCTGCTGGAATATTATGTATGCTGGGAATGATTGTTATATTTGTAGGTATCGGTTATGGCCATGTAATGGTAGCAAGAGTATATCTTGGTTTTTTATTTATCGATTTTACAATACGAATGATAACTCCAAAATACTCTCCTTCACTACTCTTAGGAAAATTCATAGTGAGAAATCAAAAACCGGAATATGTAGGTGGTTTACAAAAAAGATTTGCTTGGACACTCGGTTGGTTTATCTCTATACCAATGATGAATTGGTTTGTTTTACATTGGGATATTACTTTTTATAAAGTCTTAATTTGTATTTTATGCCTTGCATTAATGTATCTTGAAGCAGTTTTTAGTATCTGTGTTGGTTGCCAAATATATAAATTAATAGTTAATGAGCAACCGGAACACTGTCCCGGTGGTGTATGTGAAATCAGAAAAAGAGAACCTATACAGATGTTCAACCCCATTCAGAAACTCATATCTATTATAACTGTAATTGCCCTATCTGTAGGAATATATCTCTTTATTGCAAAAACAGAATCAAAAACATTTTTTGGAGAATTTCTTCATGAATTGATATTAACAAAAAATCAGTTAAAAAAGGAGGAAGATGAGAAATTTAAAAAACAGATTGATAATGAGTTTGATAGTGAAGATGATGATTTTTAGAGTTTAAAATAAAAAATTAATGAGATTTTAATTTTTTATTTAATAT
>JALWZK010000044.1 GCA_027002665.1 Campylobacteraceae bacterium
CCCAATATCAGAACACCGTTTATCGTTTTACCTATTTTCTTAACAAAATCTAAATTTCTTGATTATTTATTTAAAACCTTAAAATTAAAAAGACTAATATAATTTCAGATATAATAATTTAATTTAATAAGTAATGTTGGAGTAGAAGCATGGATATCGGAATTATAGGTCTTGGATTAATGGGTGGCTCTCTGGGGTTAGCACTAAAAAAATTTTATAAAAAGTATCATGTTATTGGCTATGACCATAATAAGAGACATCAAGAGGAGGCACTTTTACTAAATCTTGTTGATGAGGTGTATGAAGAGTTTGAAGATATAAAAAAGTGCGAGGTTATATTTTTAACAATTCCTGTTGATGCAATTATCACTACTATTAAAAAGTTAGAAGATATATCTAAGGATAAAACTATTATAGATTTTGGTAGCAGTAAATCCAAAATATCAAATAGTATCTCACAAGATATAAGAGAGTTAGTTGTAACTGCCCACCCGATGACAGGGACAGAAAAATTTGGACCAACTGCCTCTATTGACGGACTATATAAGGATAAAATTATGGTAGTATGCGATAGAGAAAAGAGTGGAAAGTTACAATTGGAGAGAGCCATTGAGATATTCAATGATATTGAAACAAGGATGATATTTATGGACGCTGATTAACACAATAGACATGCTGCATTTATCTCCCATATGCCTCATGCTGTAAGTTATGCTATTGCTAACTCTGTTATGAAACAGGAGGATTCAGATAATATTATAGCCTTAGCTGGAGGGGGATTTAGAAGTATGAGCCGTATTGCAAAGAGTTCTCCAAATATGTGGGAGGATATTTTTAGACAAAATAGAGAGAATCTCTTAGAATCTATAGAGGCTTTTAGTCAAGAGTTGGAGATGTGCAGACAGATGATAGAAGATAGAGATTGGAAAGCTCTACATCAATGGATGTTAGAGGCAAATGCTCTCCATGATATATTGGATTGATTATCAAGTTTTTAAGTAAACCTTAAGTTTATATTGATACTATTTCGTTGTTAATAAAAATTATTATCAAAAAAAGGTATAAAAATGATTGTAACAAATAAAGCTCCAGATTTTACAGCGACAGCTGTATTAGGAAATAATGAAATAGTAGATGATTTTAATCTAATGGAAAACTTAGGTGAAAAGGGTGCAGTGCTATTTTTCTACCCTTTAGATTTTACATTTGTCTGTCCGTCAGAGATTATTGCATTTGACCATAGATTAGATGAGTTTACAAAGAGAGGTATTAATGTTATTGGTGTCTCTGTAGATAGTCAATTCTCTCACTATGCATGGAAAGAGACCCCTGTAAATAAGGGTGGTATAGGACAAATTAGATTTCCACTCGTAGCAGACCTTACAAAACAGATTTCAAGAGATTATGATGTGCTTTTAGATGACGCAGTAGCTCTCAGAGCTTCATTCCTAATTGATGCAGATGGAACTGTAAGACATGCAGTAATTAATGACCTTCCACTTGGAAGAAATATTGATGAGATGATTAGAATGGTTGATGCTATGATTTTCACAAATGAGCATGGTGAAGTTTGTCCTGCTGGTTGGACAGAAGGAGATGAGGGCATGAAACCTGATGCAGAGGGTGTTGCAGAGTATCTTGCAAAACATGAGAAAGAGCTATAGAGTTCAATATTAGTATGAGTCTCTACTCATACTATAAAAGCGAAAATTATGGTAGATTATATCTCTCTCCTAAAGCAAAACAATTTAAAAGCTACAATTCAAAGAACCAATATCTTAAAATCTATTAATAGGACAGGACATATAACCATAGATGAGATTTATGAAGAGCTAAAAATAGACTATCCTACCCTCTCTCTTGCTACAATATATAAAAATATTCTCTTAATGGTGCAACATGGCGTTATTGTAGAGATTCCCATAAGTGGGGAAAAGTCAAAATATGAGATTAAAAAAGATGAGCATATACATCTAATCTGTAAATCTTGTGGCAATATAGAGGATAGAGAGTTGAGTAGTTGTAATATAGATATTGAGGATTTCAATATAATTTTTAAGCAGATAAATCTATATGGGTTATGCAGAAATTGCCAATCGAAATAGAAGAGGGAGCTATATTTATAGCCGATGCACACTATCCAGACTATGGAGATAGTTTTATAGCCATTTTAAAAGAGATAGATAGAGATAGATTGGAGCTTACACAACTATTTTTAATGGGAGATATATTTAATCTTCTATTTGGATATAGCCAATATATTAAGAGTTTTGTTCAAGATGCAATAGATTTACTTCAAAAACTCTCCAAAAAGATAGATATATATTATCTTGAAGGCAACCACGACTTCTGTTTAAGAGAGATTTTTCCAAATATTAAAATATATACCATAGAAGAGCAACCCGTTAAATTTAGATTAAATGGTCAAGATGTCTATATTTCTCATGGAGATATATATAATAAATCACTACTATATAAGA
>JALWZK010000045.1 GCA_027002665.1 Campylobacteraceae bacterium
TTTCTACTCTCTTTAATCTCTTTAGTTAAGATTTTATCTAATCTTCCACTCTCTTTTGTAATAAATGAGTAAATTTTTTACTCCTCAATTAAATTATATTTTTTTACTCTAAATTTTTTGATTTTCTCATCAAATTAACAAACTCCTCTCTATATCCATCTACATCATCACCTTTAGATTTATCTGCTAAATCAATCAATTTATCAAGTGTTAAATCTGCTTTAAATTTTGAGTCTCTTAAAATCATACTAAATCCTGCAACACTTTGAGCAAAATTAAAATCCTCTTTCTCTATACCATTATCATCTACTTTAATAATATTTGTAATCTCTTTTGAGGTATCTGAATTTGGCTCTTTATATCTAATTTTTAGTGTGGCTAATTCATTTTTTAAATCAGTATATATGGCATCTTGATATCGTAATGAGTCATTTGTATCTTGATTATTGGCAGGTTTTATTTCATATAGAACAGTTACACTATGTCCCATTCCTACCTCTCCTGCATCTTTATTATCATTAGTAAAATCTTCATTCTCTAATTTTCTATTCTCATAACCAATCAAACGATAAGCAGATACATTTAGAGGATTAAACTCTACTTGAATTTTAACATCTTTTGCAACTGTATATAGAGTTCCCCCTATCTGTTTAACTAAAACTTTTTTTGCCTCTAAGATATTATCTATGTAGGCATAATTCCCGTTTCCCTTATCGGCTAAAGTCTCTACCTTATTATCTTTATAATTCCCCATTCCAAAACCTAAAACAGTTAGATAAACTCCACTATCTCTATTTTTCTCAATAAGCTCCTCTAACTCTCTCTCAGAAGTCTGTCCAACATTAAAATCCCCATCTGTAGCTAAAATTACACGATTGTTTCCATCTTCGATATAACTCTCCATGGCAACTTTATAAGCCAATTTAATGCCCTCTCCTCCTGCTGTAGCACCACCTGCTCTTAGTTTATCAAGAGCTTGTATAATTTTCTCTTTTTCACTTCCTTTTACCTTATCTAATATTAATCCTGATGAACCTGCATATACAACAATAGATACTCTATCTTTCTCTCTTAGCTGTTCTACTAAAAGTTTAATAGACCTTTTTAGAAGTGGTAATTTATTTCTACTTGACATAGAGCCAGATACATCAATTAAAAATACCAAATTACTAGCAGGAAGTTCAGAAAAATCTACCTTTTTAGTCTGTAATCCTATATGAATAATCTTTGTATTACTATTCCAAAAGGTAGAACCAACTCTTTTATTAATAGCAAAAGGCATAGTGCTATTTGGCTCTCTATATTTATAGTTAAAATAGTTTAACATCTCTTCTGTTCTAACTGCATCTTTAGGGGGAAGTTGATTATTAACATTAATATATCTTCTTATATTAGAGTATGAAGCTGTATCTACATCTACACTAAAAGTAGATAGTGGGGAAGTAGCCACATTTTTAAAAATATTCTCATGAATAATATCATACTCTTCTCTATTTATATCTCCATCTATTGGAAGAGGAGCAGTAGATACCATATCTCCTGAAGAAGTCCCTTGACTTGCATCTGCACCACCTCCTCCACAACCTACTATAAATAGTAGAAAACTAAATATTAAAATCTTTTTTAATCGTCTCATCTTACCTCTATCTCCTCTTCATTTTCTGTCTGTTTATCTACATCAATAGCTAATGCTGTAGATAAGATACTTAACTCTTTATCTATACACTCTTTTCTATCGCTACACTCTCTAATTCTCTTCGGCAAATCTGTAGTAATATTATTCTCAACTAAACTGTTTGCCATTCTTTTTATATCTATTGTCATAGCCTCATGTGGAGCAAACCCTTTCTCTCCTAATCTATTTAGATTATCTTCCAATCCTGCAAATAGATACTCATAAAATTTATCTTGTGCATAAGGATTATCTAAATTTCTAAGTCCTTTTACCTCATCTTTTTGTAGATATTTTGCATCTATCATAGATTGCAATACAGACAACTCTTTTACCTCTCTGTTTTTTTTATTTTCAAATCCACTAAAATATAGAGTAAATTTACCACTATTAAAATTAACTCTATTTGCATCTTGTAACTCAAGTAATATTGGCTTAGAGTAATCATAAGTCTCTAAAATATATCTTCCCTCTCTACTATCCTCTCTGATTTTCTGCCATAATATCTCCCCTTTTGTTAGACTATAGGTAAGTTTCGATTGCACCTCTGCCTTTTCACAAAAACCGTTATTATTATTGTCTTGACAAATATTTACAATAATATCATAGGGTATTCCTATAATTTGCAAGATTTTTTCTAATAACTCTTTTGCTTCGTCGCTACTCTTTTTCTTCCATGGTAAATCACAACTTGTTAAGCTAAAAAATAAACTTATAATGATTATCCATTTTAAACTTTTTTTTATCATTTTTTCCCTTATTTATCTAAATATCATTCTTATTTTAAGATTGTAAGGA
>JALWZK010000046.1 GCA_027002665.1 Campylobacteraceae bacterium
AATATAAGGATAGCACACATAGCACCACTATAATAAATAGTATATCAACTACTAAGATTATCTCTACTAAGCAAGAGTTATCTGTAGGGGTCGCTTTTGCCAGTAGGTTGGATAGACTAAAGGCATATTTAAGTTATCAGCAGTTATATATTGCATATAGAGAGATTTTCTATAAAGATTGGTTATATTATGAGATTACTCCATCAATTTTATGGAGAGAGGAGAATGATTTTGATAGCTCCCATAGAATTATGTTTAATCTCGGCATGAAGTTTAGTGCTAATTAATATTGGTATATACCGCTTGGACATCTTCATCATCTTCAAGTTTATCTATCAATATATCAATCTCCTCCATCTGCTCATCTGTTAAATCTATGGGACTATTTGCAACATATTGAATTTCTGCCTTTGTAACAGATATATCTCTATCCTCTAAGGCTTTAGATAACTCACCAAATGAGGTAAACTCTCCATATACTCTAATAATATCTTTATCCTTTCCATTATCTTGTGGCTCAATATCCTCCTCTAACTCTTCCAGCCCAAAATCGATAAGCTCCAACTCCAACTCCTCTAAGTCTATATCATCTCTTTTATCAAAAATAAACACTGCTTTCTTAGTAAACATAAAATTAAGAGAACCAGAAGTTAATAGCTCTGCCCTATTTCTTGTAAGTATCGCCTTTACATTTGCTACTGTTCGAGTTGGATTATCTGTAGCACAATCTATAATAAGTTGCACTCCATAGGGGGCTTTTGCCTCATAGTGTATCTCTTTAATATCTGCACTATCCTTGCCTACAGCTCTTTTAATCGCCGCTTCAATATTATGTTTTGGCATATTTTGAGCCTTTGCATTTAATATAGCTGTTCTAAGTCGTGGATTCATATTGGGGTCGGTGCCACCTGCCTTAGCCGCTATTGTAATAATCTTTCCTAACTTAGGAAATAGTTTAGACATTGTCCCCCATCTCTTTAACTTTGCCGCTTTACGATACTCAAACGCCCTACCCATAGAAGATTCCTTTAATATATTTTTTTATGAAATTATATCTTTTTTAATTTATAATTGGGATTTACGCTATAATTATATTAAAAAGGATCTATTATAGAGAAGTTAAAAGAGTATCCCATTACCTATGGATTGATAATTATAAATATCACTATATTTCTACTTCCATATCTAATGATAGTCAATAAGGAGGATTTAGTTGCATATGGTGCCATATATGGTCCATCTATCGTTATATATGGTGAGTTATGGCGATTAGTTACAGCCATGTTTCTACATGGAGGGGTTGAACACATATTTATGAATATGTTATCTTTATGGTTTGTCGGTAGGGTTGTAGAGATGTGGTTTGATAAATTTTCATATATCACTATATATTTTATATCTGGATTGATTGGAGGATTAATCTCGATATATGCTCACCCCATAGGTGTAGCTGTTGGAGCAAGTGGGGCTATATTTGGTATATTTGGAGGTATGGCTGGGATAGTAATAGTTAATAGAAGAGGAATGGAGGCACAATTTAGAGCATTTATAAAAGAGTTTGGAATAATTTTACTTTTAAATTTAATTATAGGTGTTGTATTTGAATCGGTTGATTTATCTGCACATATCGGTGGATTAATTGCAGGATTAATTGGTGGTGTAATGATTGCAAAGGGATATGGAAAAACATATATTCTTCTATCCACTATTGTAATGGTGCTAATATACAACTATATACTTCCAGAGCTATATATAACAAATTATGAATTTTATTAGATATTTCATATCTATATTTCTACTAACAGGTTGTAGCCTACTTCCAATAGAGCATTATAGTAAGAGCAAAATAGATAAAAATATTCAGAAACTCTCCGCTATGATAAGCAGTTTAGATAAGAGAGTGGATAGAAAGGAGGCAGATGACCTAGCCACAAGTAGTATATATTACGCTTTAGAGTTGGCAAAAGAGTATAGAGTTGTCTCTCCTCCACTATGGCATAATACTCTGGTCAATATAGGTTTAAGAGAGAGGGGATTATGTTATCAATGGGCAGAAGATATGCTTCTATTTTTTCTAAAAAAACGATATAAAACTCTCAAATTCTATTTTGTAGGGGCAGATATAGGAGACTATTTTGAGCATAATGGAGTTGTTGTATCTTTTGGAGATTTTAAAGATGGGATAATACTTGATGCTTGGCGAAACTCTGGTAATCTATATTTTAATTATGTTAAAAAAGATAAATATAACTGGAAAAATAGAGAAAATATATATAAGGAAATAGAAAACAGATTAAAAATTTAAGGAAGAACAAAACTCAAAGTGGCAACGACCTACATTCCCAGCCCAGAAAGGGCAAGTATTATCGGCGATGGGAGGCTTGACTTCCAGGTTCGGAATGGAGCTGGGTATTGCCCTCCCTCTACTGTCACCACTAAGAATAG
>JALWZK010000047.1 GCA_027002665.1 Campylobacteraceae bacterium
TATTGGTTAGTGAGTTATAAAAATCTAACGATATTAATTTGACCGCATCTCTATTCATATAGTATATATTACCTATAGAATAGTCTATTCTACCTCTTGTATAGTTCCTCTTTAGAGTTGAGTATGGTAGGATATGAGATGGGACTATCTCTCGTTTAACTTTTAAATATCCAAACTCCAATCTCCAATTTAAAAATCTATTTTTCACTATTCTATAATTTATCCCTCTATCTTCATACTCTAATCTCTTTTCATATAGAGCTACTTTTTCATCTATTGAAGCTGGTTGTATCTGGTTAGATATAGGAGAGAATAGCTCATCGGCCAATCTATTCTGCTCTTTTCTCTGTTGAGTTAATCCATATATACAGCCACAATAGTCCTGTCTATATAGTTTATCTCTCCTTGCTAATATATTCTGCTCCTGTGTTCCTGACGCTTTTCTATAGTCCGGTGCAATAAATTTTATATTATATTTTTTCCCTAACTCATCTCCCGATTTTTTTAACTGTTTTAGAGATTTTTTAGGACTCATAAGTAGAGTTGATGTAAAACTACTCTCCTTTAATTCATAAGCCTTCTTTAGAGTAGCCTCAAATCTATTATCAAAACAGATACTACATCTCTTCCCCTTTTCTGGCTCATTTTCAAATCCTCTAACAGCTTTTAACCAATCGTCAATATTATAGTCACCTTCAATAAGCTCAATATTGAGCATACTGCAAGAGCGACGAACCTCAAGTAGTCTGAGATAATATTCGCTATATGGGTGTATATTTGGGTCATAGAAAAAGCCTATAAGTCTCTCATCTGGATAATCTTCTCTCAATTTCCGTAAAAAGTAGTGGCTATCGACGGCACAACATATATGAACTAAGATATTTTATCTCCTATTTTTTTAAAATTATATCAAAAATTCAGCTATAATCTATTTTAAGAAAAATTGGGAGTAGATTATTGGATAGTGTTATAGATTGGTTAAGGGAAAATGGAAATTTAAAGATTATAGATGAACCTGTAGATGTAGAGTTAGAGATTCCACATATTGCATATATTGAAGTTAAGAAGGAAGACTCCTCTCCACTTCTATTTACAAAGCCTATTAATAGAAGAAAAAATATAGAGTATGATATACCTGTTTTAATGAATATTTTTGCAAATAGAGAAATTACAGAGAAAATTTTTGGAAAACATCCCGATAGGGTTGCAGAGGGAATTGAGAAACTTCTTAAACTAAAACCCCCTAAGGGGTTTATCGAAAAGTTAAAGATGATACCTGAACTCTTTAATCTTAAGAGTGTTTTTCCAAAAAGATTAAAATCATCTGGAGAGTGTCAAGAGGTTATAATATGTAAAAATAATATAGATTTAGATAAGTTACCTATTTTAAAGACTTGGGAGCAAGATGGTGGAGCTTTTATTACAATGGGGCAGGTATATACACAAAGTATAGATGGGACTATGCAAAATCTTGGAATGTATAGACTTCAACAGTATGATAAAAACCGCCTTGGAATGCACTGGCAGATACATAAAGATGCTTCTCACTTTTTTGACCAGTATCAAAAGGCTGGAGTTAAGATGCCTGTTACTGTAGCTATTGGAGGTGACCCTCTATATATATGGTGTGGACAAGCACCTATGCCACATGGTATGTTTGAGCTACTCCTATATGGATTTGTAAGAGGTAAGAGTGCAAAATTGGTTAAATCTATTACTAATGATATATATATTCCAAAAGATGTTGATATTGTTATAGAGGGGTTTGTCTCCCCTGATAAGATGGAAATGGAGGGTCCATTTGGTGACCACACAGGATATTATACTCTACAAGAGCCATATCCTGTTATGGAGATTGAGACTATTACTATGAGAAAAAATCCTATATTTCAAGCAACAGTTGTTGGAAAACCTCCATTAGAAGATAAATATATGGGTTGGGCTACAGAGAGAATATTTTTACCTATGTTAAAGCCCATGGCACCCGATTTAATTGACTACTATATGCCTGAAAATGGAGTATTTCATAATTTAATATTGGCTAAGATGAAAACTCTATATAAGGGACATGCACAACAGTTTATGCACGCATTTTGGGGAGTAGGGCAGATGAGTTTTGTAAAACATGCCATATTTGTAAATGAAGATGCTCCAGAGTTAGAAGATAGTCCAAAGATTACAGAGTATATCTTAAATAGGCTAACGGCAGAAAAGATACTTATTACAGAAGGGATAATAGATGCACTCGACCATACAGCCAATGAGAGTTTAGTAGGTGGAAAACTTGGAGTTGATGCGACAGGAGATGAGGTTAAAGAGGGTGTTAAAGAACAACTTAGCGATACTCAACTACTAAATAGAATACGAGATATTGATAGTAGCATAGTTGAATTAAAACAATATTTTACTAATACAAAAAATCCTATTATCATTGTAATGATAGAT
>JALWZK010000048.1 GCA_027002665.1 Campylobacteraceae bacterium
TATAATAGTAGCCCTATCTCTGTTAATTAGACTATTTTGTATAAAATATTTGGCATCATCATAATTTTGAAATATTGTAAAATCAACTTTCGATTTAATACTCTTTTGAAGTTGATTATAGATTTTCTTTAGAACTCTATTTTTTAAACTATCTTCTGTAAAGATACGACCCATGCCGGTAATGGTGCGACTTATCTTAATATTTTTAAGTCCAAGTGAGGCAATGGGTAAAAATAGAGTTGGTTTTGTATCGAAAGCGTGAACAATACTATTTGGTGGTTGTTCTTTTAATATATCTCTCAACTTTTTAATAGATAATAGGTCATCAAATATATTAAACTCTCTACTAAAATTATATTTCTTATAATCTATCTTATTCTTGATGAACTTCTCCTCTTTTTCTGTTCCAATAATATTTATATTGTAGCCCATCTCCATGAATTTCTTTGAAATCTCTATTCTGGCGCTTACATCTTCGCCACCCAGAAAAATTAAATTACTCATAGTAGCCTCCATATTTTAGATTTAATCTCTTTAAGCTCATACTGATATGGCTGGTCTGTATCTATAGTATAGATATGGTCTGCACTATATGTTAAGTTTTGATTTAGTTTATGTCTAATTTTTATAAATTCTCTACTCTCTTTACCCTCTTTTATTCTCTTCTCATTTCGCTCTACGGCAATATCGATAGGGACAGTTAGATAAAATATAACATTAGGCTCTGGCATATTTCTATATAGACTATTCTCCAACTCTGCCAATTTTAGTTTTAACCCACTATAGTATTTAATATCTAATCTATGACTATCCATAGCACCACAATTTTCAGATTTATACCTATCAAATATGACAATATCACCGGCAGAAGCGATATCCCAATATCTCTTAGCAATCTTATATCTATCATAAGCCAATATAAGTTGTCTTATAATATATGGTAAAGATTTAGCTCCATTCTTTTGAATACTCGATTTCATACTACTACCACTTGAGACTCCTCTTCTTAAGATTTTTATTAAGAGATTGAATGGGTATGTTAAGATAGATGAGGTTGGTTTTCCAAAATGTTTGAGATGTGTTGTAAAGTTTTTACCAAGCCACTCTCTTAAATCATTTGTAATGGTTGTCTTACCTGTTGCGTCCAATCCCGTAATTGCTATTATAATCCCCGTAGAGAGTCGCTTTTTTCTTTTGAAGAGCAGTTTATTTGATATGCGATATAGTAGTTGTGAGATATTTATATAACTCTCTCTGAATGGAGTTATATATCTATACCGTTTTAACTTTCTTACTACCCTTTTTCCTGTTAGATACTTCTCTATTTTAGAGCCTCTCTGAATAGTCTCAACATATCCATAGAACTCCTGCTCTGTAATATTTGGGAAAAATCTATTTAGAAACTCCCTTAAATCATCTCTATTTGTCCCATTCTTTAAATATATAATCTCATTTAGAGTTCGTTTATGCTCCTTCTCTGCCAATATAAACTCATTTATTCTGGAGTGTTTAACCATAACTCTAAGTATAAAGATAACGAACTCTATATATTTTTTGGGTATAGGCATACCACTCTTATGTAGAGTTAAATTATCTAATATATACTCTTCAAAATCAAAATGGATAGATTTTGTCCAACTTGCACCTGTCTTGATACTATAATATATATGTAGGTGGAGTATCTCTCCGCTATCGCTATCATATCCAAAAAAGTGTTTCACTCCATTAAATGAGATATTTGTATCCATTGCCTCTTTAAAATTCAACCTTAAAAGGAGTATCTCAAATTTGGATATATCATCTCTACTAACCAATAAATCCAAATCGTCATCTCCATCTAAGGCATCATCTAATAGATAGTTACTCTTCCAATGGCAATACCTAATACCCTCTCTATTTAATTCATCTATTAACTCTTTTGATAACTTATACATCTCTATATATCCTTTTTGCTATTCTCATTAATAATTGTTCGTGTATTATTAAACTTCTTCTCTATAATAGATAGATTCTTTTTAGAGTTTTTCACAAAAAGCTCTATCTCCTCTACGCTTTTTAATCTCCTATGTCCTCTCTTTTTCAATCTATCAACAATAGTCTCAATGGAGGCATCTACAATAATAACCTCATCGGGTTTATCGATAAGGGAGATAAAATCATTCAGTAAGATTAGAATTTTCAGATTATTTTGGACTTTTGTGGTTACAATATTTTGATATATATGGGAGACCCCCTCATCTACAAATACAACTCTATCATCTATAAAATTGATATTTGCAAAATAGCGATTTTTACCAATCTTTTTAATGCTATTCCGTATAAAATTTAACTTATCATAGAGAGACATATTCAGCTCTTTTGCTATCTTAAATAGCACCCTTAAAATCTTAAAAGCATTTTTAGATTTAAAAAAGAGATATATTAGATATATCTCTCTTATGTGG
>JALWZK010000049.1 GCA_027002665.1 Campylobacteraceae bacterium
GAAAAGCATCTGGAAGAAGTAAGAAAAATAGAAGAAACACACAAACTTTCGCCAACCGATTTTCCTTTCAATACTTTTCGACACACTTTGCACATAAAAGAAGGAAATACGAAAAATTACCGGACAGAAACAGATAAAAACAAAATTGACTATTACATCTTCTAATGGTTTCCATTTAAGACCCATTGCAAAATTTGTGAATGAGGTTAAAAAGTTTGATGCAAAAGTTACAATTATTGCATCTAATCAAGAGGTCTCTGCTCTACAAGTTCCTAAAATACTCTCATTGGCATTGGATAGTGGAGATAGTTTTGAACTTAAGGTAGAAGGGGATAGAGCGAAAGAGGTTAGTAACCATCTCTCTAACTTTTTTAAAGAGATTATGGCAGATGATACAAAAACCGAAATTGCCAAGCAGGAAGATGAGAAGTATCAATCTGATGCTATTGTGGGACATACCATAGGTGGTGGTGTAGGGGTAGCACCATTAATTAGGTATAGAGTTAAGATGAGTATTGATACTAAAAATAGTATCACCATTAAAGAGGCTATCGATTTAACAAAGGAAGAACTTTTAGAGCTTTCTAAGAGTAAAGATAAAAATTCAGAGATTTTTTTAGCCCAAAGGGAGCTACTATCGGGTGAACCCTTCAATCGAGATTTTAAAACCTTAGATGAGTTTAAATCTACTATAAAAGAAGAAATAGATAAGTTAAAAGATACAAAATTTGAATCACGAATTTCCGACTATAGAGACTTAGAGAAGAGTGTCCTCAACCATCTTGGTATTAAATCCAGATTGGAGTTGCCAGATACACCATATATCTTAGTTGCCAATGATTTACTTCCAAGTGAGGTAGAGCAGATAGCAAAGACAGCCGTCGAGGGGGTTATATTGGAGAATGGAACACTTATGTCTCACGCCTCCATACTTCTCCGTTCCAATAATATTCCATCTATGATTATAGATACAAAAATAAAACATGAGATATACTCAGATGTAATAATTGATGCCAATAGTGGAGATATTATATTAAATCCAACAAATAAGGATATAAGAAGAGCCAAAGAGAAGAAGAAACGAATTAAGATAGAGCAGAGTAAAAGCTATGCCAACCGTTTTATGCCAACCATAACCCATTCGGGTAAGCAGGTTAAAATCTTGGCAAATGTAACCGACATAGAGTCTGCAAAGGAGGCAAAGGAGTATGGAGCTGACGGAATAGGACTTTTGCGAACAGAGTTTCTATTTGGTAAAAGAAAACCTACCTTAGATGAACAGATAGAGGCTTATAGCAAGATTTTTGAACTATTTGAAGATATTACAGTTCGCACACTTGATGTTGGGGGGGATAAGTCTCTGCCATATATAGATATTCCAAAAGAGAAAAATCCATTTCTTGGAATTAGAGGTATCCGACTATCTCTACGAGAGGAGGAGCTGTTTAGAGAGCAACTCCTATCCATATTTAAGGCACACAATGGCAAAAAAATCAAAGTTATGTTTCCAATGGTCTCTCAAACAGAGGAGTTTAAAAAGGCGAAAAAGATAGCTCAAAATGTGGCAATGGAGTATAATATAGATATTAGCAATATTCTATTTGGTATTATGGTAGAGGTTCCATCTGTTATCTTAGCCTTAAGGGTGTTTGATAAAGAGGTCGATTTCTATTCTGTTGGCACAAATGATTTAACACAATATCTATTTGCAATAGAGAGAACCCACCCAACACTAAAGGTAGATATAACCTCACCTGTAGTAATGTCTGCACTCAAGATAATTATAGACAATACAACAAAACCGATAAGTATCTGTGGAGAGTTGGCAGGAGTTTTGGAGGTTACAAAGGAGCTTGTCGATATGGGTTATAGCAGTTTATCTGTATCTTCAAAACTTATTCCATCTTTAAAAGATAAAATTCGTTTAATTTAACTCTCCATTAGATATAATTTGCACTCTAATAAATTATAAAGGTATAATATGTCTATAAGTGTTGTGATACTATCAGCAGGTAAGGGGACACGAATGAAATCGAATACCCCGAAAGTTCTCCATAAAATTTCAGGGAAACCCATGATTTCCCATGTTATAGATGCGTCAAAAAAAATATCAGATGATATAACTGTTGTTATCTATCACCAAGCAGAGAGAGTCCGAGAAGTTATTGAAAAAGAGTATAAAGATATAAAATTTCATATTCAAGATGTAGAAAATTTTCCGGGAACGGGTGGAGCATTGAGGGGGATTACTCCCAAATATAATAGAACTCTAATTTTAAATGGGGATATGCCCTTAGTTACCGATAACTCATTAAAAAATCTAATAGATGGAGATAGTGATATTAATATTTCTGTAATTAAATTGGATAATCCATCAGGTTATGGACGAGTAGTAATAGAAAATCAAGAAGTTAAACAGATAGTAGAGGAGAAAGATTGTAATCCTATTCAAAAAGAGATAAATAGTGTTAATGGAGGTGTTTACTCTATTAAGAGTGAACTCTTAAAGAGATATATTCCAAAATTAAATAACTTCAATTCTCAAAAAGAGTATTATTTGACAGATATTATAGAGATGGCAGTTAAAGAGGGGAGGATAGTTAAACCGATATTTGTTCCGGAAGAGGAGTTTAAAGGGGTAAACTCTAAATTGGACTTAGCCACCGCCGAAGAGATTATGCAGAGGAGAATAAAAGATAGCCTTATGTTAAATGGAACCATTATGCACCTTCCAGATACCATATATATTGATATTAATGCCTCATTTGAGGGAGAATCTATAATTGAGAGTGGTGTATCTATTATAGGAAAAAGCCAAATTATTAATTCTCATATAAAGGCTAACTCTGTAATTGAAGATTCCATTATAGATAACTCATCTATTGGACCTATGGGTAGAGTTAGACCGCAATCCCATATACAAGATACCCATATTGGTAATTTTGTGGAGGTTAAAAAGTCAAATTTAAATGGAGTTAAGGCAGGACACCTCTCATACTTAGGAGATGCAACTATTGAGGAGGGAACAAATATTGGAGCTGGTGTCATAACCTGTAACTATGATGGAAAAGCAAAATATAAGACCAAAATTGGGAAAAATGTATTTGTAGGAAGTGATACTCAAATTGTAGCACCTATTACTATTGAAGATGATGTTATAATTGGAGCTGGAACAACTGTAACAAAAGATATTAAAACGGGTAGTCTTGCAATAAGTAGAGTTCCACTTAAGATAGTGGCAGATTTTTTTTATAAATTTTTTAAAAAGGTTAGATAGATGCAGTTAAATTTAAGTGGTAAAAGGATTCTTGTAGGGGTGACCGGAAGTGTTGCTATATATAAAGCGTGTGAACTGATACGACTATTTATAAAAGCCAACGCTTCTGTAAATGTCGTTATGACTCCAAGTGCTGAAAAGTTTATATCTCCTCTACTATTTGAGGCACTTACTCGAAATAGAGTCCTAACTCAGAGTAGTGAGAGTTGGGCTGACTATCTAAACCATATCGATATTGGAAAGAGAGCAGATGTCTTTGTAATTGCCCCTGCAACTGCAAATACAATTAATAAACTTAGTAAAGGGATAGCTGATAATATACTACTTCAGAGTGCATTAGCCTTTAATAAACCTCTACTTGTTGCACCATCTGCCAATACAAATATGTTAGAAAACCACTATACTACAGGCTCTCTCAAGATGTTAGCTGTAAATGATGTCAAAATTATCTCGCCCCAATCTAAACTATTGGCTTGTGGAGATGAGGGAAATGGAGCATTGGCAGAGCCTCTTGAGATATTTTATCAGACAGCTCAACAACTATTAATTGATGAGTTTTGGAAGGATAGGAGAGTTGTAGTCACAGGTGGAGGAACAAGGGAGAAGATTGATGATGTGAGGTATATCTCAAACTTCTCATCGGGTAAAATGGCAAACGCATTGGCTACAGCTCTATATCTGAGGGGTGCAGATGTATGTCTTATAACAACTATGGGACACTCAAATATCCCTAATGAGATATATACCATAGATGTTGATGATGCTAATGAGATGTTAGAATATACTATTGACTCAATTAGAGTAGCAAAAAAGGGAAAGATGAGTAGAGCTACTATGGGTAGTAGTGAACCAATTCATCTAATTCAGAAAAAACCATATCTATTTATGGCATCTGCCGTAGCCGATTTTACACCGAAGTTTCCTCAAAGCGGAAAAATTAAAAAATCTGCTATTGGAAGTAGTTGGAGTATAGAGCTTAAAGCGACCCCTGATATTTTATCTAATATTAATAAAGATGGATTGATAACTGTAGGCTTTAAAGCGGAGATGGATAGCCTAAATGGATTTAATAATGCTAAAAGTATGCTTAAAAGCAAATCTATAGATGCAGTATGTTATAATCTGTTAAGAGGTAGTGATAGTTTTGGAACAGATGATAATAGTATTATTTTTATAACTGATAATTATAGTATCGATTTAGGACATAGTGATAAACTCTCGCTATCTTTTAAAATATTAGATGAAAGTAGAAAATTAGAGAATGAGTAAGAATATATTAAGGCATCTTGCAATTATTATGGATGGAAATGGAAGATGGGCAAAACGGAGGGGGTTAATTAGAACAAAGGGACATGAGAAGGGTGCAGATATTATTAGAGACATAACGCAGTATTGTGCAGAACATAAAACCATAGAGACCTTAACACTATATGCTTTTAGCACCGAAAATTGGAAAAGACCTAAATATGAGGTAGATTTTTTAATGAGACTATTGGATAGGTGGTTAAAACAGGAGTTACCCACATATCATAGATTTGGAGCAAGATTTGAGACCATAGGGGATATTGAGGGATTTTCTCCAAAACTTCAAGAGACCATAGCCTCTATAAAGGCACAGACGGCACACCATACAAATTTAATTCAGATATTGGCTCTAAATTATGGCTCCAGAAGTGAGATAGCAAAGGCCGCATCTCGACTTGCAAAGAGGGGAGAGGAGATTACAGAGAAGAGTCTTGGAGAGGAGCTAACCACCCCATATCAAGATATAGATTTATTAATTCGCACAAGTGGAGAGCAGAGATTATCAAATTTTCTACTCTGGCAACTCTCATATAGTGAGTTCTACTTTACTAAGACCCTATGGCCAGACTTTACAACTGAGGAGTTGGAGGGGATAATCAATCAATATATAGATAGAGATAGGAGATTTGGAGGTGTTTAATATATATTTAATAGCTATTATATTTATATTTGGTATTGTGATAGGCTCATTTTTAAATGTTTTAATATATCGTATTCCAAAAGGTGAAAATATAGCCTATCCTCCTTCAAGATGTCAAACTTGTCAAACCCCCTTAAGATGGTGGCATAATATTCCTATAATTTCATGGATTATACTTGGTGGAAAATGTTACTTCTGTAAAGACCAAATATCAATTCAGTATCCTATTATTGAGTTTCTATCGGGACTTATTGCGGTAATATTATATTTTAAGTTGGGTTTAGTCTGGTATCTACCAATAGTTTTTTTAGTATTTGCTCTACTCTTAGCCCTACTTGTAATAGATTTTAAATATTTTGCAGTTCCAGATAGTTTAAATCTTCTCGCATTAACTCTATCAGTGATTAATCCTCACTTTATAGATTCAATATCTTATGCACTTATGTCAGCAGGTGGATTGGCACTATTAAGATACTATCTAAGTTATCTTTTAAAGAAAGAGGCTATGGGAGAGGGGGATATTATTGTGGCGGGGACCATGGGAGCTTTACTCGGGTTTCCACTATTTTTCTATGCACTCTTTCTATCGGCAATATTGGCAATAGTTCCATCTCTAATGGTTAAAGATAGAATGGTTCCATTTGTTCCATTTCTATCTATTGCAACCTTTATTGTATATATATTTGATAATCAATTTATTCGCTTGGCTAACTGGATAATATATGGGTAAGTAGGTTATAGTGGGGAGAGTTAGTCTATCTAAGTATATATCGGAGAACTTTACAAAGTCCTTTTTAACCATATTTCTGCCTCTATTTTTTATAGGCTCTCTGGTATCTATTGTGCAGTTGTCATCTCTCACAAAATTTATTCAGGTAGATTTTTTTGAGATGATGAGGTTATATGGGTATAATCTACCCGCAATGCTCTTTTATACTATTCCCGTCTCATTTTTAATAGCTGTTACAACTCTTCTACTAAGATTATCAACTGAAAATGAGCTTATGGCTCTATTTGCATTGGGTTTTCGCTCTAAAGATATTGTTAGACGACTTCTATTTTCCGCAATACTCTTCTCTATTCTTCTACTGCTTCTATCTATTATTAAGATGCCACAGACGGAACAACAGTATAAAGCGTTCAAAATAGATAAATTGAGAGAGGCAAAATTAAATATATCTCCCTCTAAGTTAGGGCAGAAGTTTGGAAATTTCTTTGTATATTTAAAGAGTAAAGATAAAACCTATATGAGAGATATTGTAATATATACTAAGGAGAAGGGGAAATCGGATAGACTATTTATTGCAAAGGAGGCGAATATAGATAATAGAAACTCTACCGTCTCGCTAATTTTAAATAGAGGAAGGGGATACACCTTTGATAAAAAATCCCTGCGAATGGTAGAGTATGAACAAATGAGAATATTTCAACATATTAAGGGGAAATCTTACACATATAGAGATATTCAAAAGTATTGGAAACGATATGCAAAAAATCCCAAAAAAAAGGGAAAAATTCTATTCTTTATATTTATAAGTTTAATTCCAATAATTGCACTCTATATTGTAGCCTCATTCTCAATTATAAATCCTCGTTACCAAAAGAGTTATGCCTATCCTGTATTGGGATTGACTATAATTCTACTATATGTAATAGCTACACTTCTACAGAAACATGGGACTCCCTTAACCCTCTCTATATCTCTATTGAGTGTAACTATTATAGGATTAGCTCTATTCCACTATAAAGTAACAAGGTATTTTTAGATTGAGAAGAGTAAAAGCGGTTATAGCCTATGATGGAGCATCTTTCTATGGATTTCAGAGACAGAAGGAGACTACACAAACCGTCACCACAGCCATTGAAGAGGCTCTGAAATCTATTGGTATAGAGGATAATATTAGAGGAAGTGGAAGAACAGATAGAGGAGTTCACGCCTCAAATCAGATAATTGATTTTAGAGTTCCTACATTCTGGAGAGATTTAAATAGATTAAGAGAGGTATTAAATAGAAAATTGGACTCAATCTATTTTAAACACATCTCCTATGTCAAAGCCTCTTTTCACTCAAGATTTTCAGCTAAGAGACGAATATATCGATATATATTTAAGACAACTCCTATATCTGTTTTTGAAAAGAGATATATCTCCTACTATCCCAGATTTAATCCCCTATATCTTCAAGAGTCCCTAAGACTATTTGAAGGGAGATATGACTTTAGTTACTTCATAAAGCAAGGTTCATTTACCCATACAAATATTAGAACTATATATAGAGCATACTATAAGAGGTATAGAGACTACCATATTATCTATTTTGAAGCAGATGGATTTTTGCGTTCACAAGTTAGAATGATGATAGATTTCTCTATGAAAGTGGCAAATGGAAAATTGAGCTTAGAAAATCAACAAGAGCAGTTGGAATTAAAGCAAAGATACTCTTCAACCTTAGCCCCTCCCAATGGATTATATCTGGCAAGAATAATCTATTAAAACTCAAAGAGAATATTCTAAAGCAATAGAGGAACATTATTTCAAACCCTATAAGGGAGTATATTAAAACTGATGAACACAGTAACAAATACAGGGAGACCAATGTTTCAAACCCTATAAGGGAGTATATTAAAACTAACTCAAGCAATAGACGCAGTAAAAAACATAGGGTAGTTTCAAACCCTATAAGGGAGTATATTAAAACAGCAACCAAATAACCATATTTCGGCGTTCTCTTGAAAAAATAATACAATTAATTTGCTTAAAATCAGCTTAAACGAAATTCGACATTTTGGTAAAAATTTGCCGAAAGCCCATAAAATGGGGATTTTAAAAGTTCTTAAAAATGGCTTTAAAAAGTTCGTAAACTAATGCAAATTAATACACCAACTTAGCTTGTTTTTTTCTTTTTTTGCATATATTCCAAAAGCTCCTCTTTTTTTATATTGAGTTTAGAGACTACATCATCTATAGCTATCTGAAAATCTTTTATCATTACTATAGCTGTTTCAAAAATTCCTTTTTGGAATCCTTGTGCTATTCCAATCTGAATACCTTCAAC
>JALWZK010000050.1 GCA_027002665.1 Campylobacteraceae bacterium
TTTATTATTTTTAGTTAGTTTTTATTAAATTTAAAGCAGTTTTCTTATAAAATACCCTTAATGTAAAAAGGGAAACAAAACATGATAAATCTAAAAGCCTACAGAGATAAACCCAAATCTCTAGGTGATTTACTAAACTATGCAACTATGTTAGACTCTGCAACATTGTTAAATAAAAATGGCTCACTCACCACAGGCTATAGATACACCTCTAGTGACCTCTCATCAGCCCCACTCTATGAGAGAAATGCATTAACTAATAGAATGAATAGAATATTAAGCCAATTTGGTAGCAATTGGACAATACATATAGATTCCTTTAGAACTAAAGTTAATAACTACCCTAAAGAAGAAGAGTCATTTTTCAAAGACCCCATAACTAAAGAGATAGATAAGCATAGAAGAGACTATTTTGAGAATCAAGGCAATCTCTATGAGACACAATCTACCCTATTTCTAACCTACATCCCACCCTCAAAGGTTAAATCATTACTCCTATCAATGAGTGGAGAGAACAAAGAGAGTGAATTTGAGATTCATATAAAATATTTTCATAAAAAATTAGAAGAGTTTGAAAATATTTTTACTTCATTTTTTAAAATAGAGAAACTAGAGAACTATACACAAGAAAATCAATATAAAGAGAAGTCTATCTACTCCCCCATTCTATCAACCATCAACTACTATATCACAGGTAAAAAACATCCTATAAAACTACCTCCTGTTCCAATGTATCTCGATAGCATCATAGGAGCTAAACCCTTAATAGGTGGATTAGAGCCAAAGATAGGCGAGAAGTTTATAAAAATAGTCTCTATTGACGGATTTCCTATGGAGTCAAGCCCAAATATACTCAATAATCTAAACTTGATGGATTTTGAGTATAGATTTTCAAATAGATTTATCTATCTCGACCAAAGTGAAGCTCTATCACTATTAGATAAAGAGAGAAGAAAATGGAATCAACAAATCACCTCTTTATGGCAACAGCTTTTTAATATTCAAACAAATAGAGTTGATAAATATGCTATAGAGATGGTAGAGCAGATAGACTCTGCCATAGCTGACCAAAAATCAGATATGGTCTCTTTTGGTTACTACAGTGCAAATATTATTATATTAGATGAAGACCAAGAGAGACTACATAAAAAAGTTAACATTGTTATTCAAAATATTGAGAGTTTAGGATTTGGTGCAAGAGTGGAGAACTTTAACACATTAGAGGCGTGGTTGGGTACTCTGCCCTCTCACTCCATAGAGAATCTTAGAAAACAGATGATTTCAACCCTAAACCTAGCTCACTTTATCCCCACAAGCAATATTTGGACAGGAGATAGATATTGCCCCTCTGATAAGTTCCCTATAAAGTCGCCTACCCTACTCCACACCGTATCAGATGGTCATGTACCCTTTAGACTAAATCTACATGTAGAGGATGTAGGACACACACTAATATTTGGTCCAACAGGAGCAGGTAAATCAACTCTTATTGCTCTACTTGTGGCACAGTTTCATAGATATAGAAATGCTAAAATATTTGCATTTGATAAAGGTAACTCTCTCTTTGCTCTTACAAAAGCAACAGGTGGAAAACATTATGAGATACTAACAGAGGATTCAAAGCTATCCTTTGCACCATTAGCCAATTTAAAAACAACAGCCGATAGAGTTTGGGCTGAGGATTGGATAGAGACGATATGTGAGCTACAGGGGCAAAATGTCATGCCTGAACAGAAAAGGAAAATTAGAGAAGCGTTAAACACACATATAGATACCAACTCAAAAACCCTAACAGAATTTATAGCTCAAATCCAAGATGATGAACTTTCCGTTGCTCTTTCATTCTATAGCTCCAAAGGCTCTATAGATATACTTGATGGAGATATAGACACTATTTCCTTTGCAACACTCTCAACATTTGAGCTTCATGAACTTATGCAGTTGGGCGATAAAGTAGTGATACCCATACTGCTCTATCTCTTTCACAAGATAGAGCAGTCACTTGATGGCTCTCCATCAGCAATCTTTATAGATGAAGCTTGGGTAGTTTTGGGTCATCCTGTATTTAGAGATAAAGTCAAAGAGTGGCTAAAAGTTCTTAGAAAATATAACTGTGCTGTTATTCTCTCCACTCAATCACTATCCGATGCAACCAACTCTGGAATACTAGATATACTCCAAGAGTCTTGCCCCACAAAAATATTTTTACCCAACTCAAAAGCTTTTCAAAAAGGAACAGATAGCACTATTTTAGGACCTTATGATTTCTATAGAGCTTTTGGGTTAAATGACCAAGAGATAGAGATTATATTTACTTTAGTGTCTTAAATGTCACTTTAATGTCTAGCTTAAATTTTAAACACTAAAGCTATGTTTTAGACAATTTTTTTACCCCTTTATTAAAGATATTTATAAGAGAGTAGTTATAACTATGTGAATA
>JALWZK010000051.1 GCA_027002665.1 Campylobacteraceae bacterium
TTTTATTAAATAATTAGAGTAATTTATATTTTTTATTTAAATATAGTAAATTGTCATAAATTGATATAATTTTAAAAAAGGTTATATATGAAAAATATAATATTTGGTCCAGTAAACTCAAGAAGATTTGGGAAATCTCTCGGTATCGATTTGAGTCCCGATAGAAAACAGTGTAATTTTGACTGTCTATATTGCGAGCTTAAACCTGCAAAAGTTACCGATAAATATATTGATATTATATCTATTGATGAGATTATTAAATCTTTAAAAGAGGCTCTAATAAAAGAAAAAGATATAGATGTCTTAACCATTACAGCAAATGGAGAGCCAACTCTATATCCATATCTATCTAAACTAATTGAGAGAATAGATAGTTTAAAGGGGGATATAAAAACTCTTATTCTATCTAATGGTAGCACTATCAATAGTCTCAAAGTTCAAGAGGCACTAAAAAAATTTGATATTGTAAAGTTATCATTGGATTGTGCAACGGAGAGTTGTCTAAGAAGATTAGATAGAGCAGAGAAAAATATCTCAATAGAAGATATAAAACAAGGTATGTTAGAGTTTAGAAGAGATTTTCAAAATCCCCTTATTATAGAAATTCTGTTTGTAAAGGGTATTAATAGTAAAGATAGAGAGATAGCGGAGTTAAATAGATTTTTAGAGGAACTAAATCCAACGAGAGTAGATATTGGAACTATCGATAGACCACCTGCCTATAGAGTAGAACCACTAACCTATCAGGAGTTAAGAGATATATCACTTAAGTTTAATCCGTCTCTACCAATATATATTACATCACGGAACAGGGTAAAAATTAAACCTTCAAATTACAGTAGAGATGAAATATTAAATACAATTAGAAAGAGACCATTAACCATAGATGATATAGAGCTACTTTTCAATAGGGAGAGTATGGATAGGTTTAAAAATCTATTAAAAGATGGATATATTAAGGTTAGAAATAGTAGTGGATACAATTTTTTTGTAATAAATAGGTAAAATTTTGAAAAAACTCTTGACATAAAAGAGTTTTTTGTCTATAATGTCACACCAATTAAATGGTATAGATTTAATTGTCTGTTCCGAATTAGCTCAGCGGTAGAGTAGGTGACTGTTAATCACTTGGTCGCTGGTTCGAATCCAGCATTCGGAGCCATTTTCATCTTTTCTCCTTAATAAAAACTTTTTGAAATATTGCAAAATATTAGAGAGTTTTCCACTTTTTATGAATGTTAGAAGCAACTTCATACTAAAAAAATTTTTTTATTCTCTTTTTTAAAGAGATGAATTAATTTTCCATCTCTCTAATTTTCCAAGGCAACCCTTGTCTATTTAACTCCTCCATAAATGGGTCGGGGTCAAACTCCTCTATATTAAAGACACCTTTACCTTCCCATATCTTATCTAATATCATTTTAGCTCCAATCATTGCAGGAACTCCGGTTGTATAGCTTACTGCTTGACTCATAACTTCACTATAACACTTCTCGTGGTCGCTAACCTGATATATATATATACTCTTTTTAACTCCATCTTTTATACCTGTAGCATATATACCGATATTTGTTTTACCTTTTGTTCTCTCTCCCAGTGTTGCAGGGTCTGGAAGTAGTCTTTTTAAAAATTGAATTGGAACAATTTTACAACCATTATACTCTATCTCATCAATACCCAACATTCCAACATTCTCTAAACATCTCATATGTGTTAGATAGTTTTGTGAAAATGTCATAAAAAATCTAATTCTCTTTAATCCCTTAATATGTTTAACTAGAGACTCCATCTCCTCATGGTATAGTAGATAGCTATCTCTCTCTCCTATCTCTGGATAGTCCCACACCTGCATAATCTCCATAGGTTTAGTCTCTATCCATTTACCATTCTCCCAATATCTACCATTTGCACTAACCTCTCTTAGGTTTATCTCTGGGTTAAAGTTTGTAGCAAATGGATATCCGTGGTCCCCATCATTACAATCCAATATATCTATAGTCTCTATCTCGTCGAAATAGTGCTTTTGTGCATAGGCACAGAATAGATTAGTAACGCCCGGGTCAAATCCACTTCCAAGAAGTCCCATAATACCTGCTTTTTTAAATTTATCATCTCTTGCCCACTGCTCTCTATACTCAAATTTTGCTATATCTGGGTGTTCATAGTTTGCAGTATCAAGATAGTGAACTCCACACTCAATACAAGCGTCCATAATGGTTAAATCTTGATATGGAAGAGCCACATTAATAACAATATCAGGTTTAATTCTATTAAACAGCTCTATTAACTCATCTACGGAGTCGGCATTAACAGAGGCTGTTTTAATCTTTATACCCAATTTTTGCTCTATATTGTATGCAATCTTATCACATTTACTAATAGTTCTACTCGCTAAGGTAATCTCTCCAAACG
>JALWZK010000052.1 GCA_027002665.1 Campylobacteraceae bacterium
ACTCTATATTGGTAACTGCCATATTTGAGGGTATTCTATTTGGCACAATGGCAAGTTTTTTTGGATTTAATGGATTGCTATTGGGTATAATCTATGGATTTGCATCTCTTATTCCTATTATTGGAGGGGCTATTGTATGGATACCTGTATCTCTCTTTGCATGGAGTAGTATTAATGCAAATGCAGGTATATTTATAGCGGTCTATTCAATTATAATTATCTCTGTAATTGCAGATACATTTATAAAACCGATAATTATTAAATATATAAAAGATAATGTTCTCAAGAGTTCAGTTAAAATTAATGAGTTGATTATATTTTTCTCTATCTTAGCAGGAATGAGTAGTTACGGTTTTTGGGGTATGATTTTAGGTCCTGCTATTACCTCTTTTCTGATTGCTATGTCTCGAATATATATAGAACTCTATGGACACAATGCCCATAGATAACTCTATATTCCATATAACTTTAAAAGGGACTCCACTTTTGCATCTCTTCCCAGCCATTTTCTATAGAGAATACTCATATCTTCACTCCCTCCTCTACTCAATATATAATCATAATAGCCATCAGCCTTCTCTTGGTTAAAGTTTCCATTACTATCCACACACTCAAAAAAGGCATCGGCACTTAAGACCTCTGCCCACTTATAGCTATAGTATCCAGCAGAGTATCCTCCAGCAAATATATGTCCAAATCCATTTTGAAATCTATTATATTTTGGAATCTTTATCAATGCTGTCTCTTCTCTAATAGAATCCAATAGAGCTTGAACCTCATCTCCTTGATATAGTTTTTGGTGAAGTTTAATATCAAATAGAGAAAACTCTATCTGTCTAAGGAGACCCAATGCCGATTGAAAATTTTTAGCCTCTTTTATCTTATCTAAGAGTTCTTCATCTATAGGTTCACCTGTTTTATAGTGAAATGCAAATCTCTTAACTATCTCCTTCTCATAGGCAAAATTCTCCAAAAATTGTGATGGAAACTCTATTGTATCCCATGTTACCCCATTAACTCCCGATATAGAATATTCAGTGCATTTTGAGAATAGATGGTGTATCCCATGTCCCATCTCATGAAATAGTGTAACAACATCATCATGTCTCAATAGACTTGGGGTCTCTTCAGTTGAGGCTGGGAAGTTTGCTACAATAAATACGACAGGTAACTCTCTTTCTCCTTTACCATTTATAAAGTGGGTCTGCCAATTACTCATCCACGCTCCGCCCCTCTTTCTCTCTCTACTCTCTAAATCAAAATATACTCTTCCAGATAGGAGGTTATCTCGATATATATCAAAGACCTTTACACTACTATCCCATATAGGGGTATCGCTCTCTTTAAATTCAACTCTAAATAGATTGGATACTATCTCCAATAGTCCATTTAAGACTCTACTCTGTTCAAAATAGGGTTTTGTCATATTCTCATCGAAATCGAACTTGGCTTTTTTTAACTTTTCACTATAGTATGCAGTATCAAAAGGTTGAAGGGACTCTACTCCGTCAATCTCAAATGCGAACTTTTTTAACTCTTCTAACTCTCTTATAGCTTGTGGTTTTGCCAATTTTAACAATTTCTCTAAGAACTCTATAACTGCCGTAGGTGATGAAGCATCTTTTGTCTCTAATGAAAGCTCTGCATAACTATTAAACTCCAAAAGTTTTGCTTTTCTATCTCTCAATAGAAGTATTCTATCTATTATTTTGCTATTTTGTGGCGCTCTTGTGGAGTATGCTCTATATAGCTCCTCTCTATATTCTCTATTTACCCCATAGCTCATATAGGTTAGATAGCTTGGTATTTGAAGAGTAAATCTATATACCTCTTTCCCATCAATAATCCTCTTTGCTAAGGTTAAATCACTCTCCGGAATACCTTGAACATAGGCACTATCCTCTACTATTAACTCATAGGCACTATTTGCATCAATTAGATTTTGGGCAAAGCTATTCGATAGCTCACTAAGCTCTAAATCTATCTCCTCTAACTCTCTCTTCTCCTCTATGGATAGTTTTGCACCAGAGAGTATAAAATCTCGAATACTATTCTGAATAACTCTACTCTCCTCTGCGATAGATGAACTTAATCCCTCTATTTTATGAAATAGTTTCTCATTCTGGGATATTTTACTATGAAATTTTGATATTTGAGGCAGAGACTTCTCATAAGCCTCTTTTGTCTCATCTGAATTGTTTACACTATTTAGGTGAGAGAGTGGAGTAAAGAATATCTCAAGTTGATTCTCCAAATCTTGTAGAGGTTTTAAAACATCTTTATAGCTATTGGCACTGCCATTGGCAATATTATCTATAGTCTCTAACTGTTTTTTTAAGAGATTCTCCAACTCCTCTGGAAAATTCTCTAAATTTTCTAATTTAAACTCTTTAAAACTCATCTATAATCC
>JALWZK010000053.1:0-1129 GCA_027002665.1 Campylobacteraceae bacterium
TTTTAAAATAGATAATATAGATGGTAGTGCAAGAGCATCTACTATTAAGACTACTCACTCAACTATTAAAACACCTGTCTTTATGCCTGTTGGAACTGTGGGAGCTGTTAAGGCACTTGATACTACAGATTTAGAGAGTTTTATAAAACCAGATATTATACTTGGTAATACTTATCATCTCTACTTAAGACCAACAGATAAGGTTATTAAAGAGTTAGGCAAACTTCATGGATTTACAAAATTTAAAAAGAGTTTTCTAACAGATAGTGGTGGATTTCAAGCCTTTTCACTCTCTGATAATGTAAAGATAGATGAGAAGGGTATTCTATTTAGAAGTCATATTGACGGAAGCAGACACTACTTTACCCCGAGAAAAGTTTTAGATATTCAATACAATTTAGGCTCTGATATTATGATGATATTAGATGACCTTGTAGCACTACCCGCAACAAAGAGTAGAATTAAAGAGAGTATAGAGAGAACTACAAAATGGGCAGAGGAGTCTATAGATTACCATAGAGATAATCAAAAGAGAGGTATAGGAGTTGAACAGAGTATATTTGCAATTATTCAAGGTGGAATAGATAGAGAGTTTAGAGAGAAGTCAGCTAAGGAGCTATGTAGATTAAATTTTGATGGATTTGCTATTGGAGGATTGAGTGTAGGAGAGAGCAATCAAGATATGTATTCCACAGTTGAGTGGACAACTAAGTTTATGCCAAAAGATAAACCACGATACCTTATGGGAGTTGGAACTCCTGAAGATTTAGTAGAAAATGTAGCAAGAGGTGTGGATATGTTTGATTGTGTAATGCCAACTAGAAATGCAAGAAATGGAACACTATTTACCTATTATGGAAAGATAAATATTAAATCTGCCAAATTTAAATTAGATACATCTCCAATAGATAGTGAGTGTAACTGTATGGTGTGTAAAAACTACTCTAAAGCCTATCTTAACCATCTAATTAGAGCTAAGGAGATTACCTATTTTAGATTAGCTACCATTCATAATCTATACTACTATTTAAATCTTATGAGAGAGATGAGAGAGGCTATAATAGAGAATAGATTTAATAGCTTTAGAGAGGAGTTTTATAGAAAAAGAGGAACAATTTATTAAGATTTT
>JALWZK010000053.1:1139-2408 GCA_027002665.1 Campylobacteraceae bacterium
ATGACAATATCACTTTTAATTGAGATAGGTGTAGAGGAGCTTCCTGCCATTCCTCTATTAAAAATTCTAAAAAATATTGAAAAATCTTGGGCAGATATATTAAAAGAGTATAGATTAGACTCTGAGTTTAAATTTCTATATACCCCACGAAGATTAGTTCTTCTACATAGAGATATACCTCTTAAACAGCAAGATAGTATAATAGAGCTATTTGGACCTCCTCTTAGTGTAGCTATTAGAGATGGAGAGATTACAAGAGCTGGAGAGGGATTTGCAAGAAAGTGTGGAGTCCCTTTTGATAAGTTAGATAGAGCTAATAGAAATGGAAGAGAGGTTTTATACTTTAAGAGAGAAGAGATTGGAAAAGATACAAAAGAGCTTTTAGAGGAGATGATAAAAAGATGGATAGCCTCTATGAGTTTTGGTAAGATGATGCGTTGGGGAGATAGAAGAGATGAGTTTATTCGCCCTATTAGATGGCTACAAGTTAGATTAGACAATGAGAGTATAGATATAACTATATTTGGAGTAAAATCGGATACTAAAACTTTTGTCCATAGAGTGGTATCATTTGAACCGATTGATGTAACAGTAGTTAGTGAGTATGAAGATATATTGAGAGATGGAAAGGTTATTTTAAATCCCAGAGAGAGAGAAGAGATAATAGTCTCTCAGTTTAATAGTTTAGAAGAAGAGCATAATATTAAGATAGAGAGAGATAAATCCCTATTAGATGAGGTTGTAGCAATTACAGAAAATCCAAAGGCTCTATTAGGAACTTTTGATGAGTCATTTTTAGAGTTGCCACCAGAGGTTATTATTGCATCTATGAAAGAGCATCAGAGATATTTCCCTGTATTTAAAGATAATAGACTTAGTAACCAATTTATAGTTGTATCTAATGGAGTAACTAATGACTACTCTAAAATCATAGCAGGAAATGAGAGAGTTTTAAAACCACGACTATCTGATGCACTATTCTTCTATAGAAATGATTTAAAGAGGGGATTAACAACTAAGGGATTAGAGAAGATTACATTTATGGACTCTCTGGGGAGCTTAAGAGATAAGATAGATAGAGAGAAGGCTATAGCTCTAAGAGTTCTGGGTTTATATATGGATAGAGTAGAAGAGGAGAGCAACAAGAGTTCACAAGAGTTAGTTATGCTTATGGAAGAGGCTGTAGAGTTAGCAAAAGCAGACTTAACTTCAGAGATGGTATATGAGTTTACAGAGCTTCAAGGCTTAATGGGTTACTACTATGCTAAA
>JALWZK010000054.1 GCA_027002665.1 Campylobacteraceae bacterium
TAGAGAGTCTCTAAATAGAGTTTTAGAAGAGATTAAATCAGGAAACACATATCTTTTAAATCTAACATTTAAGACTCCAATAGATACAAATCTATCTCTATTTGAGATTTTTAGATATTCAAAAGCTAAATATAAACTATATTATAGAGACGAATTTATATGTTTTTCTCCTGAAAAGTTTATAGAGATAGAAGATAATATTATCTCTACATATCCAATGAAGGGTACTATTGAAGCAAATATTTTAAATGCAAAAGAGAAGATATTGTCTAATCAAAAAGAGATGGCAGAACATATTATGATTGTTGATTTAATGCGTAATGATTTATCCATGGTTGGAACTAATATTAAAGTAGAGAAGTTCAGATACATAGATAAGATAAAAGCAGGAAATAAGGAGCTACTTCAAGTAAGCTCTAAAATAACTGCTAAACTATCATATAATTGGAGAGATAACTTAGGAGAAATATTAGATAAAATTCTACCTGCTGGTTCAATTACAGGTACACCTAAAAGAAGTACAGTTGATATTATAGATAAGATAGAGAACTATAATAGAAGATTTTATACAGGTGTATTTGGAATATTTGACGGAAATAATCTATACTCTGCTGTTATGATACGATTTATTGAAAAAGAGGAAAATAGACTCTACTATAAGAGTGGAGGTGGGATTACTATTGATAGCTCATTAAAGAGTGAATATAATGAACTAATAGATAAAATCTACCTCCCAATTTAAATTATCTTATTTCTTTTTAGGAATTGTAATTGTTAAGACTCCATTTGTATAATCACTTGTATATTTTGAGCCATCAGCATCTTTTGGAAGAGTCATTCCTCTTTGAATTACACCTAAATGTCTCTCTTGGAAAATTACCTTATCACCCTTTTTTTCCTCTTTTTTATCTTCACTCTTAGCTTGAACGCTTAAATAGTTATCTTTAATATCTATTTTAATACTATTTTTATCCATTCCTGCTAAATTCATCTTTAATTCATACTTGTCACCCTTATCAACTAAGTCTGTGTCTGGAGAAAATGAAAAATCTTTTGTTGTAAGAGTAGGATTTAATTTCATCTCTTTAAACATATTATTATGAAGCTCTTCAAACATTTTATCCATATCAGCTTGTATCTTTTGGAAATGTTTGATAAGAGGGTCATTTTTAAATAAATCATATCCTGTAATATTTGAGTCTGTATAAGCTAGACTCAATGGGATAGTAATTAATGCTATTTTTATTAAATTTTTCATATTTATCCTTTATCTATCTATTTTATTGATATATTTCTAGCTTTTCTAGTCTCTTCTTTCTCTAAAGAGATATATAATCTTCCATCTTCATATTTAGCAGATATTTTATCTCTATCTACATCTTTTGGAAGTATAAAGCTTCTTGAGATTAAACCATAACTACTCTCACATAGATAATAATCTTCCTCTTTTACATCTTTTTTAGTTTTTCTTATAGCATTTACAGTTAAGTAGTCATCTTCAATTTTTATCTCAATATCCTCTTTTTTAACACCTGGTAAATCTACCTCAATATCATAAGTATCACTACTATGTCTAGCAAAATTTGCTAAAGGTAGATGTCTTGCTACATTACCCAAAGCCTCTTTTGCAATATCTAAACCTTTCTCTACATGTTCTTCTACACTATTAACTAATTTCTTTCCGTTTTCAATAATTTTATCTTTTGTAACAGCCATTTTAAACTCCTTATTACTTAATCTCAATCTTTTTACTTGAAGTATCAACTTTTAATTTAGGAATTGTTATCTCTAAAATACCATCATTAAATTCTGCTTCAATATTTGAAATATCAACTTTTTCTGGAAGTGTAAATGAACGAGAAAATACTCCATATCTACTCTCTATCTTTTGATAATCCTCATCTTTTACCTCTTCTCTAACTTTTCTTTCACCAGAGATAGTTAAAATATTACCATCAACTTTAATATCAACATCACTCTTCTTAACTCCTGGTAACTCCACTTCAATATGGTAAGCCCCTCCTGTCTCTCTAGTATTTACCTTTGGTATAAAATCAACAAGCTCTTGCTCACCTCTTTTATCTTCAATACTATTTATAATAGAGTTTATAAGGTCAAAACTTCTTCTAATATCATTAAATGGTTCATATCTTCTTACTAACATTTTTCATCCTTTTTTTATGTTTTTTTTTATTTGTGTTGAAATTATACGATATAAGATGTAAAAAGAAATGCCACCTTAGTAGCATTTTAAATCTTTTTTTAGGTTAAGAGTAGTTGATTTGATTCTTGAAGAAGTCTTTTAATATCTTTAACATATATATTTTTTCTCTGATTTTTAATAATATCCTTCTCTTCTAAATCTTTTAGATGTCTCTCTATTACATTTCTAACTGTCCCTATCAGCTTTGCAATCTCTGTTTTAGATAAATTTTGGAGTAGTTGATAATACTTATCATTAGGATTTATATTTCTCAGAAGTATTTTGAGTAGTCTTTCAGATGTTGATAGGAGTGATAAATCTGTTGCCAACTCCTCTGTGCGACGCATTTGAGAAGCTATATATGGGAAAAAGTGTCTCTTAAACTGCTCATTGCTATTTAACCACTCTCTAACTTTGTCTATAGGGAGTTCTAAAAGCTCAATATCCTCTATGACCTCATACATTATATCATGAGGTTCTCCGTCAAGAAGTATTATTGTATCAAACATATCTCCTGTTCTATATATAAATATGGTCTGCTCCTTTGAGTTTTCCAGATTTATCTGAAAAGTTTTAATTTTCCCCTTTAGGACAATATAGAAAAATCTTTCCAACTCTCCATCTAAGAATGGGGTATCTCTTCTCTGATATGAAACTATTTGTCCATATTTTATAAATTTTTGCTCAAAACCGTGGTCTAATCTTTTAAAAATTTCAATGCCATAATATTTCATATAAAAATCTTTCCTTTTCTGTTAGTATATCTAAATTTGTGGCTAAAATATAAAAAAACTTCAAGAAAATAAAATTCATTCTATCGAACTATATCTCAAATATTAAAAATGCTATAATATGCCCCAAAAAAAAAGGTTTTAAATGAGATTTAGAGGTAGTAATGTTCTAATAACCGGTTCTAACAGAGGGATAGGCGCAGAGATTGCAAGAAGTTTAGCAGGTTTTGGTCTAAAGGTTTGGATAAACTATAGAAGTGGAGAGGCTCAAGCTAAGGCTCTCTTAGATGAGATTCTATCCAATGGTGGAAGAGGTGATATTATCGGGTTTGATGTAACCAGTGAGAAAGATTTTATAAATGGTATTAAACATATTGTATCCTCTGATGGCTCTCTATCATATCTGGTCAATAATGCAGGTATTACAAATGATAAGTTGGCTATTAGAATGAGAGTTGAGGATTTTATCTCTGTAATAGATACAAATTTGAAATCTACTTTTATTGGGTGTAGAGAAGCTATTAAGGTTATGAGTAAAAAGCGATTTGGAGCAGTTGTAAATATCTCTTCAATTGTGGGTGAGACGGGTAATGCTGGACAGACAAATTACTCTGCAAGTAAGGGGGGAATTATTGCAATGACTAAATCATTTGCTATTGAATCTGCTCCAAGGGGCATTAGATTTAATAGTGTTACTCCCGGTTTTATCACTACAGAGATGACAAATAGCCTAAAAGATGAGATAAAACAAGATTTTATTAGCAAAATTCCATTGAGAAGATTTGGAGAGCCTAAGGAGGTAGCTGAAGCTGTAGCCTTTCTGCTAAGTGACCACTCTTCATATATTACAGGTGAAACGCTAAGAGTTAATGGCGGAATGCTTATGTAACAAAAAATAACCAATTTAATCCTATTTTAATATTAATAGAATATAATATTATTAAATAAAAAATAGGATATTAAAGTGGAAAAGTTTTTACTCTATATACCATTTACACTCTTAGGATTAATAATAGGTATATTTTTCTCAAATTTTTATCTGAAAAAGAGATTTCAATTTAGGATAGGACTCTTAAATAAGAAAATACTGGAAAAAGAGAGTTGCTTAAGCGATTTGGAGAATGAGTGCAAGGTTAAGAAGAGACAGCTTGACAAAATCATTATGGATAGTATATATTGTAAAGCTGAGCTACTTAAACTCTCTAACGATTTTAGAAGGAAATCAGATGAGCTATATAGATTGCAAAACAGGTTAAATAGTATAAAAAGTAGAATATCTAAGGTAGAAGAGGTGGAGAGAAGAAATAGAATCCTTCTATCGAAGGTTAATAGATTAGAGAGGAGAGAGGAGGAGCTTAAAAAGAGTAATTTAGAAAATGAGATAAGACGATTAAAAGAGATAATCTCAAAGAGAGATAGTGAGTTAGAAGCTCTTAGAAAGAGAGAGAAATTGGAAAAGGAGAAATATATTAAAATATCAAAAGACCAATTTTATCAGATAGAGAATAGACTGAAAGAGTATAAGGAGAAGATAGATAGCTCCATTAAACAAGAGAAGAATTTAATAGAATCTAAACCATTTATCTCTTTTCTAAGAGCGTAAACTTTAATAGTTCAGACTAAAGCCCTGCCTCTTTTATGGCTTCCGCTTGGGCATGTGCATTTAAAGGGTCAATGATTAGTTGTAGATTTCCATCATTCATAATGTTATCAAGAGAGTATAGAGTTAATCCAATTCTATGGTCTGTTATCCGATTTTGTGGATAGTTATAGGTTCTAATCTTTTCAGACCTATCACCAGAGCCTACCTGTAGTTTTCTCTCTGCTGAAGTCTCATCTAATTTAGATTGAAGTTCAGCCTCATAGACCCTCGCCTTTAAAACTTTCATAGCTTTTTCTCTATTTTTATGTTGAGATTTCTCATCTTGAATAGCCACTACAATACCGGTTGGAATGTGGGTTAATCTAACGGCTGAATCTGTTGTATTTACAGACTGTCCACCACAACCACTTGAGCGATATACATCCATCTTTATATCACTCGGTTTAATCTCTATCTCAATATCATCAACCTCCGGAATAACTGCCACTGTAACTGTTGATGTGTGAACTCTCCCTTGCGTCTCTGTATCCGGCACTCTTTGGACTCTATGGACTCCAGCTTCATATTTTAGTTTAGAGTAAACACCTTCACCCTTTAACATTGCGATAAGCTCTTTATATCCACCTGCCGTCCCATCTGATGAGCTTACTATCTCCACTTTCCAATTGAGCTTTTCTGCATATCTAACATACATCTTAAATAGGTCTGCCACAAATAGTGAAGCCTCATCTCCACCAGCTCCCGCTCTAAGTTCTAGATAGATATTCTTGTCATCATTAGGGTCGGTTGGTATCATCAGGAGTTTAATCTCCTCTTCCAACTCTGAAAGCTTCGGCTCCAACTCATTTAACTCTTCTCTCGCTAACTCTCCAAGTTCACTATCACTCAGAAGTTCTCTATTCTCTGCTATATCATTCGATATTTGAATATACTCTTTTGCCTTCTCTACAAGTTTGGAGAGTTTCGCCTGTTCCTTTCCAAGCTCTGTCATCTTTTTAATATCTGTGGCAATATCCGGTGAACTTAACAGACTATTTATCTCTTCATATCTATCTATAAATGGTTGTAATTTTTCTTGAAACATGGTAAAAACCTAATGATGAGGTATATATAATATATTGGAGTCGAATCGACTCCCTATTGATTAAGCAACTTCAAGTTGTAATTTATTTACGAGTAGATTTAGTCTGCTCACTCTTCTTGATGCAGTTCTCTTTTTAAGAAACCCTTTACTTACCATTTTATGGATTTGTCTATTTGCGATTTTAAATGCCTCTAAGGCCTTCTCCTTATCTTTTGCTTTGACAGCGAGAACCACCCTTTTAGTGAGATTTTTTAGTCTTGTTCTATAATATCTATTTCTCTCCGTTCTTTTTTCTGTCTGTCTAATTCTCTTAATAGTTGACTTGTGGTGTGCCATACTTTAATCTATCCTTTGTATTATTTATGCCTTATCCCTAAGGTCTATGAATTTGCGAATTTTAACAGAAAATTTCTTTATTTTAGATTATTAAGCTAATAATTAGTAATGAAATCATCACTATATCAAATATTTTCCCAAAACTTAACGCCCTCAATATATCACTCTCCTCTATATTGGCTTTCCCATCTCCAAAATATGGTTTCTGCTTTAATTTTCCAAAGTAGCTTGTATCCCCTCCCAACTTTACATCTATAGCGAGTGCCATAGCAGATATTGGGAGTCCCGCATTTGGACTATCATGTCTTTTGCCATATCTATAAAAATTAAAGAGAGCTTTTCTACTCAAAAATAGGATAGATATAATCACTGCTGTAACTCGTGCTGGAATATAGTTTGCTATATCATCAACTATGGCAGATACCTTCCCAAATTTTTCATATTTACCATTTCTATATCCCACCATAGAGTCTAAGGTGTTAATCGCCTTATATATAAATGCCCCATCAATTCCAAAAAGTATAAGATAGAGTAGAGGGGCGACTACTCCATCGCTTAGATTTTCTGCATAGCTCTCTATGGCTGCTCTATTTATATCTGATTTCGTCAAGTTTTCGGTATCTCTACTTACCAGATATTTAATATTTGAGGGATTTTTAATAATATCCTTTACACTATCATGTAACATCTTAGATGAGATTGTGGTCGATGCAACTATACTAAATAGAAGAGTTTGAATATATACATTTTGCATATAATCTATATATATAGTAATGGAGTGTGATGTAAACAAGGTGATAAAAATAAGAGTTATTGTCAATACTGCTCCACGCCAGATACTATCCTTATAGAAGTTAGCTTCAAACCATTGAATATAGTCTCCCATATATACGACGGGGTGTTTTTTTGAGCTAAACTCACCAAATATTCTATCTATTAAGTATGCAAATAGTCCTATTTTAATTGACACTCTTCTTCTCTCTTCTATATCCAATTATTAAGATTAGTGTTAAAACAATCAGAATTGTATCATAAAATGTAAATTTTGGAATACCTGTTCTAACCCAAGTGAATACCTTTGTCATAACATAGGCATATAATATAGTGAACTTAGGTTCATAATCTATAAGGTGTATAAAGAAATTATCTATCTTCTTTATTAAGTATCCAGAGAAGAAGGCTACTATTATAACTCCCAATATTCCCAAGTTATAAATTCCAAATGCAACAATACCGGGAGGGACAATCGCCTCCCTTAGATTATAGAAGAAGTATGTATTTGTAAAAATGGTATTCTCATTTATACTACTAAGCCACGACATAGGGACTATATATCCTCTAAGTCCAGATATTATCCCTTTAAAATAGACAAAATCGTAATTTTTATGTAGTGCAAACTCTAACGAGGTTTGGTCAAAATTGAAAAAACTCAACATATTTAAGATTGCCTGAACTATATTTGAGACATCTGATATAACAAATTTACCTGTATCGAGATAACTCTCCAATGCAGGAATAGAGAATATCGCTACTATAAACAGTATAGTAAAGTGAAATAGATAACTCTTTCTATTTTTAAGTGAAAGATAAAATAGATATAGTAGTAGTAGCTCAATAATCGCCTGTTTACTCTTAAATAGAAATAGTCTTGAGAATAGAGCTACTCCCACTCCAACCCATAATATTATCCAGTTCCATACTCCTCTCCTATCCTCCAATAGAAAATATATAATAATAGCCAAGATGGAGAAGGGGATAAACCTATATACAAAAATATACTTTTTACTAATCCAAACCTCATCACCATGCCCCGACCTTACAGCGTCGGCTACCTCTATGGCTCTCTGCATACCCCCAAATTGAGAGGCATATATAAACATTGAAGCTAAGGATAGAAGTGATAAAAATAGACCCATTAAAAAGAGCAGACTTACCTCTTTCGAGAATATCTTAATAGTCCTCTCCTTTAAGATATACTCTTGCATCTCCCTATCTTTTACAGATTTAATACCAAAAAAGAACATGGTAATAAATATAAATATGGTCTCAAAGGATAAAAAACTATAAAATCTATCTATCCCATGATTTTGAATATGTAAATCCAATAGTTTATAGTTGAGAAAAAATATATTATCATTTAGTATAAAACTGAGTGGAACTATTAGAT
>JALWZK010000055.1 GCA_027002665.1 Campylobacteraceae bacterium
CTATATAATAATCTGTGTTACCTTAGATAAAACTACTATTATTTTTTAACATTTTCTGTTTTCGTATTCTAACAATTTTTTCACTATTATAAACTGAAATCCCATCAAAAATTGTTAAATTTTTTACTCTCCAAAATTTGTTATTTTATCTGTAACTTCAAATGTAAATGGAGCATATCTGTAGAGCAGACTCTGTTTTTCCGTTTCAAACATTGAATATCCCCATATAGAGCTATATTGATTAATATCCTCTCCATACTCCTCTATCTGTTTTAGATACCTCTTAATTGATTTAGATTCTATAATATAGATTTTTCCAAGTCTCTTAATAATTGGACTATGTCTTCTCTGAAAGTCGTGATTAAACTCTAAAACTCTACGACCATCACTGGTAATACCGACGGTTCTAAATGTCATACTCTTTCCGACGGCAGGTAGATTCATTACATTTCGGTCGCTACTCAAAAATGGGACACCAATCTCATCTCTAATATCTCTAAGTCTCTTAATTAGATTATGACTCTCTTTGGGTAGCTCTGCAAGTTTTCTATCAACCTCATCACTATATTTTCCCAATATTTTCTCCTCCCTCATCTCTTGGACTGTTCGTGCATTATTGGTGAAATTGGCACTATTCTCCTTAAACCCTTTAACGCTAAATGTATAATATGGCAATATACCTATATCATTAAGCGATTTTCTCAGATGTGATATATGTCCTCTTATTGAGACGGCAGGGGTAAATACATTTTGATTGGTTACAATCCAACCAGATGAGAGAATCTTCTCTACACCATTTTTTGTCTCCGGTGTAATCTCCATAGCACTCTCAAAATGTGTCTGAATAACAAATTGATTGAAACCTATTTTAGATGCCTTATCTTTAAAATCCTTTAGAATTTTTATTAAATTATCTGTAATTCGTTGAGGAATAAAGACCAAAAGACGACTCCCCAGACGAATACGACTCATTAGAGCATACTTCTCTCTACGGTTCTTATTGGCCTCATATTTTTTCTTTGCCATAAGATAGACATTAGTCAGAATCTCTTCCAACTGTTTATCGCTATTCATTAAGGCGTCACCACCCGTGATTAGAATGTCACGAAGTTGTGAATCCTTTTCAAAATACTCCAGATATTTTGGCAATGAGAGACTCCACTCTCTTCTCCCATCTAAGGCACTTAGGTTAAAATCGAACTCTCCATTCTGAAATCCATACATTCTTTGACAAGATACACAGAGACCCCCACAACTTCTCCCCCTTGTCTTAGGGATAAAGATAGCCACTTCAGGGTATCGTCTATGGATAACATTGCCTTCAGGGAGTATCCACCCTGCACTATTTGGTCTGTTTGGCTCAATAATATCCTCCTTCTCCCATGCAACTATATGTCCAAACTCATCTATAAGCTCTTGACTTGGAAAGATGTAACTTCTAATAGCCATATCACTATATCTATACTTTTCAGGAGGATTAATCAAAAGTAGAGAGGCGTAATGGGGGTTTACAAATAGTGGAATACCTCTCCTCTTGGCACTATCTAAGAGTTTAATTGTCTTCTCATCTAAAGAGTAATCGAGCATCTCATTTAATAGCCTATAGTCTCTAAAAGCAAATCGTATATGGAACTTCTCCGTATTCCACCATCTCTGAACAGTCTCATATTTCTCTTTAAAGCTCATTCCTCTACTGAAGGTGTAGTTATATTTTCGTATCTCACCTCTATCTATCTTTTGGATAATTTTAGTAATAATTCTATCTCTATTTCTGGCTCTCAATTCGACAATTTCGGGTTCTAATCCAGAGTGATGTCTATTCATCCATTTAATAATCTGCTCTTTTGAAGGTATCTTCTGTCTCAATTTTCCATTGAGTTGTCTAAGTAGATAGAGCATATCGAGTAGAAAATCACTACTCACACTCTCTCTTTTAACAATCGCCTTATAGAGTATAGTAATAGGCTCAGATATTATCTCTGCTCCTCTTAAATTATTATCTTTTAAGCTCAATCCATCATAATCTATATAGTCGAGTAGTCGTATTGTCGCATGGTTTTGCCAACTAATCTTATCTATAACCTCTTGACCGGATATTTTACCCCTATAATAGGCCAAACTTATACTATCTAATCTCTTATATAGGTATCTCTTTAATTCTGATTTAAATTTTTCTATGGAACTATTTGCAAAAAATATTTTGACAAATTCCTCATTTTCGTTAATAATTTTTTCTAAAATCTTAGCTGGTGTATGGTTAATCAATTGACTCATCATGAAATATTAGTATCTCCCTGTTTGCATTAATAAAAGTTTATTTTAACATAAAACTTTTAAAAGTATTGACTTTTATGTTAAAATACATTATAATTCACATCAAAATTGTAT
>JALWZK010000056.1 GCA_027002665.1 Campylobacteraceae bacterium
ATGTAATCATCATAGTATGTGGTTTTTGTTTTTTTGATAAATTGGAAAATAGTTCTGCATTTTTTTTAAAATATTGATTTAAAAAAGCACTATAACCCTGTTTTTGCGATTTTTCCATTTTTAAACTCCTTTTAAAAATGGTATTTTAGGATAATTAAACTTATTGGTTGATTATATTAGTTATTTTTTAATTATTTTTATTCTTAATCTATTATTTGCTTTTTATTTTTTTTATCTTAAAAATAATTACTTATGTGTGAAACTAAGAAGTAAATATATATAATTATACAATAACAAAATTAAAATAAAAGGTAACATATGAACAGAATTTTAGAGATGTTAAAACTACAGCAACAATTAAATGATGAGACAAATGGCTTAAATTGGGAAAATGGGATTACAAAAAATGGTAAAATAATAGATTGGAGAAGATGTATATATCTTGAAGCAGGAGAGCTTATAGAATCATATCCCTGGAAACATTGGAAAGATATTAATGCTAAACCTGATTATGAGAATATCAAGATAGAACTTGTCGATATTTGGCACTTCATTATGAGTGAAACTCTGAGAGTATATAAAACTGAAAATTTAGGCTCAATAGAGGATATCGCATATATGATAGTAAACCTATCCCAATTTAATGAGTTTGAGAGTGATAATGTTATCATAGATGATTTAGATATTTATCGAGAGATGGCTCTGGTCGAAGATATGATAAGGGTTTTATTTTGTCAAAATAGTATTAATGAGTTAATTAATTCATTTCTAATAACCTCATCAAGTTTAAACTTAAAATTGTCAGAGTTATATAGATTATATATCGGAAAGAATATCTTAAATAGATTTCGTCAAGATAACGGATATAAATATGGAATATATATAAAAATATGGAATGGAAAAGAGGATAATACTATTATGCAGAATATTTTAGATAAAAACAGTAATATAACACCAGATGAGTTGTATAATAAATTAAAAGAACTATATCCAAAAGGGTAAATTATGAGTTACTATATAGATACTTTAACCAAAAGGGCTGGATTTATAGCCTCTATTCTAACAATAGCATTAGCCCTATTAGTAAGTTATGATGCCTCTATGCGTTATCTATTCTCTTCAGGCTCTATAGCACTTCAAGAGGTAGAGTGGCACATATTTGATATTATATTTCTATTGGGACTATCTTATGCTCTAAAGCATGATAAACATGTCAGAGTTGATATATTCTTCATTAACTACTCAAAAGAGACAAAGGCTATAATAGAAATTTTATCTATGCTATTTCTACTTATTCCATTCTCTCTATTTTTTCTACAAGGTAGTTTAGATATAACTATTCAGAGCTATTTACAACATGAAATATCGAGCGACCCGGGCGGTCTCAAATATAGATTTATTATTAAAGGAGTGCTATTTTTATCATTTATACTCTTAACTCTTCAAGCAATATCAGAGATTATAAAAGCATACAGAAAAATAGAGAATAAAAAATTACTATTTGGATTAATTGTAGGTGTAATAGTTGTTTTTACAACTATGCTACTTCATCTACCTTTTATTATTAATCCACTCTGGTTAATGTTTTTTCTAACTCTATTCTTGCTTATGAGTGGGTTTCAAGTAGCTTTTGTATTTGCAGGGGTAGCACTTCTATTTGCACTTATAAGCGAAGAGTTGGGTTTAACTGTCTTAGATATGTTGCCGTATAGAGTGTATGGAATTATGAAAAATGTTACACTTATGGCTGTTCCACTATTTATATTAATGGGGCTGATTTTAGAAAAATCTAAAATAGCAGAGGAGTTACTACTCTCTATGGGAAAACTATTTGGTGGTATTAGAGGTGGATTAGCAATATCAGTTGTTGTGGTTGGTGCTATTCTGGCAGCCAGCACAGGAATTGTGGGTGCATCTGTCGTAATGATGAGTCTAATCGCCCTACCCTTAATGTTAAAAAACAGCTATAAACCGGAACTTGCAACAGGCTCAATTGTAGCAAGTGGAACTCTCGGACAGATTATACCTCCATCAATTGTTCTTATTGTATTAGGCGACCAGATGCACTTAAGTGTAGGAGATTTATTTAAATCTGCCGTAGTCCCGGGCATTATACTTATAGTTTTCTATATACTCTATATCTTAATATATGCAAGATTAAATCCAAAAGTGGCACCTGCTATTGAGAGTGATGAAGAGTATAGTGTAATGTTAAAAGATGCAATTAAGGTTATTATCCCTCCCCTACTCTTAATATTAGCAGTCTTAGGCTCTATATTTGCAGGAGTAGCAAGTCCGACTGAATCGGCCTCTATTGGAGTAGTTGGAGCATTAATATTAACAGCTCTAAATAGACAACTATCATTTAATCTATTGAGATACGCCTCTGTAGAGACAGTTAAACTTACTGCTATGATATTTATGATACTAATTGGAGCTACCGCCTTCTCCCTTGTATTTAATGAGTTGGGTGGACAAGATATTGCATTAGAGTTTTTTAAAAATGATATGGGTAGTAAATGGAGCTTTATTATATTTGCTATGCTCATTATCTTCTTCTTAGGCTTTTTAATAGATTTTATAGAGATAGCTTTTGTAGTTGTGCCTATTTTAGTGCCTATTGTTCACTCATTTGGAATTGACCCAATATGGTTTGCTATATTAATAGCTCTAAATCTACAAGCCTCATTTTTAACACCACCATTTGGATTTGCACTATTTTATCTAAAAGGGGCATCTGGAGATTTAGTAACAACAGCTCAGATATATAAAGGGGTTATTCCATTTATTGCACTTCAAATATTAGCACTCATTACTATTCTGCTATTTCCAAACTTAATATATATTTTTGGAAAATAGAAATGAGGTTTAAATTTTATCTTGAATATGTTACAATAGTAAATAGTTAAAAATCAATATAAATGGATAAATTATGAATGAAAATGCAGTAAATGGGAATCATCAAGCAGGGGAGGCTACCACAGCTCAAAGTTCACCATTCCCTTTTTTGGAGATGGGAACAAGTTTTGTAATCGGTCTGGCAATAGGATATTTTTTTAAAAAGTTTTTTAAAATTTTACTACTTCTTCTGGGATTGGGAATTGTTGTTCTATTTGTATTGGAATCTAAAGGCTCAATACATCTTGATGATAAGATGATAGAGAGTGGAGTCTCTACAGGAATTAACTCATTTCAAGGATTGGTAGCAATGGTAAAGGATAGATTAAGTCACATGAAATTAAGCTCGGGAGCCAGTGCTATTGCAGGTTTTTTTGCAGGTATTAAATTTGGTTAATGAAACTCTTAGTATCAGCACTTGAACCATCATCAAATCTACACTTAAAAGAGGTTTTAAAATATACAAAAGATATTGAGCTGATTGGTATTTTTGATAAATCTCTCGGCTCTCCCCTATATGATATTAATAGTATGGCAATAATGGGCATTGTCGATGCGATAAAAAGATTGAGATTTTTTTATAAAATAGCAGATGAGATGGTAAACTTAGCAAAAGAGGCTGACAAAATTTTACTTATGGACTCATCTGGATTTAATATCCCTCTATCTAAAAAACTTAAAAAAAAATATCCCCAAAAAGAGATTATATACTATATACTACCACAGGTTTGGGCTAGTCGTCCAAAACGGGTTAAAAAATTGGAGTTATATTGCGATAGACTATTGGGCATACTCCCATTTGAAATTAGTTACTATAAATCTAAAGCAGAATATGTGGGACACCCTCTATTAGATGAGATAAAAGTTAAAAACCAAGCTAAGAGGGGGACTATAGCATTTATGGCAGGTAGTAGAAAGAGTGAGATAGAGAAACTATTACCCATCTTTAAAGAGGTTAGAAAAAAACTCTCAGATAAAAGAGCTATATTAATTATCCCATCTACCTTCTCAAAAGAGAAGATAAAATCTCTATATGGGGATATAAGTGAATTTGAGATTAGTCAAGATACCCAAACCTCTCTATCCGGAGCAGAGTTTGCATTTATATGCTCAGGAACTGCTACCTTAGAATCTGCACTAATTGGAACTCCATTTACTCTCGTATATATTGCTAAGAAGATAGATTATGCTATTGGAAAAAAAATTTTAAAAATATCCCAAATTGGGTTAGCAAATATTATTTTAAGCCACTATGATAATTCAACTCTACATGGAGAGTTACTTCAAGATGAGGTAACTGTCGATAATCTATTGAATGAGTATTATAGTGTGGATAGAGAGAGATTTGCTATTAAAGCTAAAGAGTTAAGAGAGTATCTAAAATATGGAAGTAGCGGGAGAGTGGCTGAGATTATTACATCTAAACATAGTATGTAGATATGTTCCAAACACCCTACCCTCTCTCCAACTTCCAACTTCACCTTTTTGATTTTTCCTCTTAGATAAAATATCAAATCCCTTTTTTAAAGTCGCTTTAGTTGGTTTAGTGTAGTGAAAAGCGTGTCCCTTTGTTCCATTTTCGCTATAGTAGTATCCCAGACGGTTAAATCTCTTCTCTAAGGTAAACTCAATATCTAAAATTCCACTCATCTCTTTACTATCAACTCTCTTAGATAGATATAGAAGTCCTGCACACTCTGCATATATAGCTTTTTTCTCTTTTGCATGTCTAATTAGTGAGTTTTTAAATCTTTTAGAGTTTTTTATCTTCTGATATGCCTCTGCAGTCTCTACATATCCACCACATATATATACTATGTCACAATCTCTGGGTATAACCTCATCTTGAATGGAATTTACAATAGTGACATCTCTAAATAGCTCTTTTAAAAAAGATAAATTATCATAATATAGAAATGAGAAGTTCTCATCATTGACGATAGCTAATCTCTTATCTATCTTTTTAAATCTAAGAAATGGATACTCTTTAACTATAGATGGATTATGAGTTAATAGGCTCAATCTATCTATATCAATATACTCTAATACCTCTCTACTAATGGTCTCTATCTCATTTAAATCTTTTAAATCCAATCCAAGATGAGTGCTACTTAAGGTTGGAAGATTTTTTTTAATCCACCCTAAAACCATAATATGGGGAAAATCCTGCTCTATTCTATCCTTTATAAGTCTATAGTGGATAGAGGAGGAGAGATTATTTATAATTACTGCTCTTATGGTATTATCTCTTCTATACTCCAATAACCCTTTTAATACGGCAGATATTGTAATATATGTTCCTGCACCATTAAGTATTAGAATAGTTGGAATATTGAGAAGTTTAGATACTCCATAAGTGCTACAACCTCTATCCTCTCCATCATAAAATCCCATAACTCCCTCTAATATAGATACCTCTCTCTTAGCATAATGGTTATAAATCCATTTCACCTGCTCCTCTGTCATAATAAAGGTATCTAAATTAATTGATGGACTACCTGATACAACTTTATGAAACTGTGGGTCTATAAAGTCTGGTCCAATTTTAAATGGGGAGACAGATTTTCTGAAATGCCATAGTAGAGCAGTTGTAAGTATAGTCTTACCCTCATTAGATGAGGTTGCAGATATACAAAAAGCTTTTATTTTTTAACCCCTCTATCTTTTTCTAAATATTAGAACATCTTTACCAAATCTATCACTCTCAAAAACCAACTTTAACTTTTTAGTGTGCATAGTTGGAAATTTTACCTTGTAGTATGTGCTCCAATTATCCACCATTGGCATCTCATATTTTAATGGGTCATCTTTGTCTAACTTTATAACCTCTATAGGCTTCTTCCCATTTAGAGTTAAGGAGTAACCCTTCTCATCAAATCTATTAGTTTTACTATTGGTAATAAAGACACCTACAAAAAAATATTCTCCATCTGATACATCAATAGAGAAATTTTTATGACCATTTTTTTTAAAAACTGGATTAAGATATGTAGCTGTAAGTAGTGCCTTTGTCTCAAATGAGGCAATAAGTTGTCCCTTTTGTGTATTTATTAGACTTGTATGGTATATCTCATCTTTTTTAAATAGTTGAGAAATATCTGACATATTTTTTCTCCCACAAGCAGTTAATATTAAAAGTATAGATAGTAGTAATATCCTTTTATACATTTTTTTCAAACCTTATTTTAAGAATTAAAACATTTTAACACATTTTTGATAAACATTGATGTATAATTTACTCAAAAGGAAAAATATGAGACGGTTTGCTGTTGCTTTTACGGGTCCATCTGGAAGTGGAAAGACCACACTTATAGAGAAGATTTCAAAACAGCTTATTAAGACAAGAGAGGTTGCAATTATTAAAAATGACCCCAAAGATAAGGCTATTTTTGATATTGAGGGGAAAGATAGTTATAAATTTTCCAAGACAGGTGCAGAGGTGGTTGTAACTTCTCCCACCAGAACAACATACTTTTCAAAAAGAGAAAAGAGCTTAGATGAGATAATCAATATGTTAAACCATTTTGATATTCTACTTGTGGAGGGGTTAAAGACTCTACCTCTTCCAAGAATAGCAATTTTTCGTAACGAAATAGATGAGAGTTACTTTGATTATAGTGAAGCTATAGCAATTGACGAGACTATAAATATTAAAGAGTATAATATACCTAAGAGTATAAAAGTATTAAACTTAAATAGTATAGATAATATTATTAAGTGGATAGATAAAAATGCGAAAGAGGTGTAGAAGATGTTAAGTATATTTGACGCAATTAAAGAGATTGCTTTTAAGATAGAGTATGCGATACAGACAGAGGATTTAGGATATAGTAATAGTGAAAACTCTTCAGGTGAAGAGCAACTAAAGTTAGATGTAAAGAGTGATTTAATTATAGAGAGAGCTTTAAGTAGCGTCCGTTCAGTTAAATCTATTGTAAGTGAAGAGAAAGAGGGTATCTTAAATCTAAATAGCAATGGGAAATATATAGTCTGTTATGACCCCTTAGATGGCTCAAGTTTAATAGATGCAAATCTCTCTGTCGGTTCCATATTTGGAATTTATGAGGGGGAGTTAAAGGGGGAAAATTTAATAGCCTCCGCCTATATAGTCTATGGACCTAGGATAGAGTTGGTATATGCAGAGAGGGGAATTAGACCTCAACTATATGGAGGGAACAATAAATCGGTTAGAAGATTAGGAGAGATTGTTCTACAAAATAGAGGAAAGATAAATGCTCCGGGAGGGACACAAAAAAATTGGGAAAAACGCCATAAAGAGTTTATAGATTCTCTCTTTTCCGAAGGGTATAGACTTAGATATTCAGGAGGAATGGTTCCAGATTTACACCATATTCTACTGAAAGGCGGTGGACTATTCTCATATCCTGCTACAACAGATAGACCAAATGGGAAATTGAGACAACTATTTGAAGTTATACCATTTGCATTTATCTGTGAACAGGCGGGTGGAGAGGCAATAAATGAGAGAGGAGAGAGACTATTGGAGTTAATTCCATCTAATCTTCATGATACAACACCGTGTTTCTTTGGCTCTAAGTATGAGATAGATAAATTGAGAGAGGCTTATGGAGTTGCAAGATAGTAGTAAAGATAAATGGGAATTAAAACTTGAAGAGAAAACTATAGAGCTTAAGAGTTGTCAAGAGAAAAGGGGAGTTAAAAGCTGTTTAGAGTGTTCAGAACTCTTAAATTGTGAAATACGAGACTCCTATGTCCATGCAGTATATTCAAGTATGAATAAAGGGGCTGGGGGTGGATTTGAGTTCTAAGAGAGGTAAATAATGATAATAATTCTAATTGGACTGCTAAGTAGTATATTCCTATATGGTGGTCATAAAATTACAGCTATTCCAGAGGCATCGGGTATATCTTATTGTAAAGATAGTAATACTCTTATGGTAGCCAATGATGAGGGGACTCTATATGAGATAACTCCCACAGGTGAAACCATATTAAAGCATAAATTGGGAGATTACGATTTAGAGGGCGTTGTCTGTCTTAGAAAAGAGGTAATCTTAGCAGTAGAGAGTGGAACTCTGCTCAGAGTAAATCGTAAATCTTTCAAGGTAAAAAAATTAAAAATAAGAGGTTTCAAATTTAGAAAAAAATCTGGAATTGAGGGAATTGCTAAGATTGGTAAGTTATACTATTTAACCATTCAGGCTAAAAAGCGAAAAAAGAGGGCGAAT
>JALWZK010000057.1 GCA_027002665.1 Campylobacteraceae bacterium
GGTATATAGTGGTCCTGCCACAGAGTTTAGTGGTAAGTTTTTTGCTTTAGCTCTCTCACAGAGTGCAATATTCTCTTTTGCTAAACTGCTTCTTATGGTAAATCTATTTTTTGGTGGTGCTAGTAGCTTAGTTGAGTTAGTAGTAAAAACATTTATACTATTTTTAGTGGCTGTTTTTGTTGGAAATGTATATGCTAGATTTACAACTATTCAGAGTGTTGAGTTTTTAATTAGAGTTCCAACTGTCATTGCACTTGTTGGACTACTGTTTATATAAAGGATTTAAATATGCAAGAAGAAGGATTTATAGACTACCAAAAAGTCTTAAATAACGAAGAACATGTAATAAAAAGCACCCAAAGCGTTATAGAGAAAGCTATAGATTGGTTTCGCTCAAAGAGTATGTTTGTATTAGCCTATGGAACAGGTTGTGGAGCTATTGAGATGCCCCCAACCTTTACAAGTAGATATGATATAGAGAGACTCGGAGTGGTGGGAGTAGCAACCCCAAGACAAGCCGATGTCCTAATAGTCTCTGGATACTGCTCATACAAAACTCTAAAGAGAGTTATTAGAAGCTATGAGCAGATGAATGAACCAAAATATGTAATTGCTCTTGGTAGTTGCACAATTAATGGTGGAATGTATTGGGATAGTTATAATACTATTAAGAGATTAGAAGATTATATACCTGTGGATATGTTTGTAAATGGCTGTATGCCTCGCCCTGATGCTCTTATTGAGGGGTTTGTAAAGCTTCAAGATAATATTAAAAATGCAAAAAGAGAGGCAGGATATATTAAATATAATAGGGATAGAGAGTTTTATAAAGCTAATCAGAGAAAGATATTTGGGGATAATATTGAGCCTAGCTATGAAAGTGATTTTGAAATTATTCAACTATAAATATTAAAAATCCATCTTAAATAGATACTTTTTGAAAATATTATGCTACACTTATTCAAAATCTATACTTTAGGACTCCATTATGATAGGTAGAAGAAAAGAGATAAATGAGTTAACTCGACTTTGTGAAGATAGAGAGAGTAGATTAGCAGTAATCTATGGTAGAAGACGCATAGGTAAAACTTATCTAGTTGATTATATGTTCAAAGAGCATAGAGATGATTGTCTATTTTTTGAGTTTACAGGGAGTGAAAATCAAGATGCAGTTGACCAACGAACAAATTTTATAGAGGCAATATATGACTGGTTCAAAGCCGAACCGTCCAAAGAGATTAAGAGCTGGACTGATGCTTTTATCTTTTTGAAGCGAACTATCAACCAAGAGATTAAAAATCAAAAACACAAAGGCAAAATAGTTATCTTTTTAGATGAGGTGGCTTGGATAGATAGACACAATAAAGCAAAATTTTTAAGTGCTTTTGGTCACTTCTATAACACATATTGCAAAAAGAGCAAACAATTTTTGGTGATACTTTGTGGCTCTAATGCCTCTTGGATAAAAAATAGAATCCTAAAAGATAGCAGAGGCTCTCTCTACCAAAGGGTTGATAGAGAGATTCCTATGATGCCATTTACTTTAGAAGAGACCAAAGAGTATCTTGTAAAAGAGAAGAGATTTGATATTGATAACAAGTCTGTGACTGAGATATATATGATTTTAGGAGGGGTTGCGAAATATCTTGACTCTCTTGACTCTAGCCAATCTATCGCACAAAATATTGATAGACTCTTTTTTGAGATGAATGCACCTCTTTATGGTGAGTATGATGCTATTTTCAAATCACTTTTTTATGATAGGTCTTTATACCACAAAGAGATAGTTAGTAGATTGTGTAGCAGACAGTCAGGATATACTATTGCAGAGTTGGCAAAATTTGTCGATAAAAATAGCTCTGATAGCACCAACAGGAGGTTAAGAAATACGATTGATGAGTTGATAGATACAGGTTTTATCAGACCTATTAACAGGCTCTACAATAAAACCAAAGATACCAAATTTATTATTGCTGACCCTTTTTCTCTCTTTTATAACAGATGGGTATCAGTATTGAGCAAAAATGATATAGCCACATTGACCAACTATTATAACAGTAGTATCAATACTCAAAAGTATGCTATCTGGTCGGGTTATTCATTTGAGATGGTTTGCATTATAAATATAGAGTTGTATCTAAAAATAAGAGGACTTAGTGGAGTATACAAGAGTGTTAGATACTGGAGTCATAAAGCAAAAAATGAAGATGAACAAGGAACTCAAATTGATATGCTTGTGGAGTATGAAAATTCAGTCTATGACATAGTAGAGTGTAAGTTTTACAATAGAGAGTTTATTATAGACAAGAGTGAAGCTCAAAAGATACAAAATAGAGTAGAGATGTTTAAAAAATATGGGATTAGAGCCAAGAGTAGGTATGATAT
>JALWZK010000058.1 GCA_027002665.1 Campylobacteraceae bacterium
CTATATTATATGGTAAATTTAAAATATCTAATGCTCTCAGTGCCAGAAAGGCATTTTGATATAGATAATAGCTCCAGTTAAGCTCTTTAACTACCGATAAGAGTCTCCTATTCTCTCCATTTAAAAAATATATATCTGCATCAATTTTTTTTGCTATACTATATACCTCTCTATATGGTTGAAAACCTATAATGGCTCTCTTCTCTATGGAGTTTAATTTGGTTGTAGCTATCTCTTCAATGGAGTTGCCGAGAAACTCTTGATGGTCAAATCCAATAGGGGTAATAACACTTAACTCTTTACTAACCACATTTGTAGCATCAAACTCTCCGCCAAGTCCAGCCTCTAAGATAATAGTATCAACGCCTTCCATAGCTACAAGTGATAGAAGAGTAGTATATTCAAAATAGCTCAAAGCCTCACTCATATCTCTACCGAGGATAGAGTAGAGTCTCTTATGAGCTATATTTAATGAGTTATCGTCAATATCTCTACCATCTATCCATATTCGCTCATTAAATTTTAATATGTGTGGAGATGAGAAGTGTCCAACCCTTTTACCCTGAAGGTGTAGAAGTGTAGCCATAATTCTACCTGTGCTACCCTTACCATTAGTTCCAACTATATGAATAATTGGAGACTTTTTAATATGAGGCTCTAATATTCTATAAGCCCTATGCACCCTCTTATGGTCTATCTCCTTATAGTAGAGAGGTTTGCTATTTAAAAAATCTCTAAACTCTATTTTAACTCCTAATCACAACTACTACAGGTAGGAGTTTCAGCACTTCCACCCGCAAAATAGTCTCCATCAAAACTCACGAGAGAGTAGTTCCTATCCTCTCCAAGTGATTTTTTTAACCCCTCTATAGATAGGAACCCAAGCGAGTCTGCACTCATATTTTTGGCTATCTCATCGGGTGAATATTTTGTGGAGATAAGCTCCTCTTTTGTAGGGGTATCAATTCCATAGCGACATGGATATTTAATCTCCGGTGCGGCTATTCGCATATGAACCTCTGTAGCACCTGCCTCCTTTAGCATCTTTACTATCTGTTTGGCCGTTGTGCCTCGAACAAGAGAATCATCGACAATGGCTACTCTCTTACCTTGAATAATCTTTTTAATTGGTGATAGTTTCAACTTTACCTTAAGTTCTCGTATCTCTTGAGTTGGCTCTATAAAGGTTCTACCCACATAGTGATTTCTTACAATTCCCATCTCAAATGGAACTCCAATCTCATCAGCAAATCCCCTTGCGGCTGCCACTCCAGAATCTGGAACAGGTAGCACCAAATCTATATCAGCCGGTTGCTCTTTTGCAAGTTGTCTGCCCATTTTAAGACGCATATCATAGACATTTTTACCATCGATAATAGAGTCGGGTCTTGCAAGATAGATATACTCAAACGCACAAGGTCTATAATTGGGTTCAAAAATCTGCTCTGAAAATGGCTCTCTCCCCTCTTCAAATGTTATCATCTCTCCGGGTTGCACATCTCTTATAAATTCAGCTCCAACCAAGTCAAAAGCACATGTCTCAGAGGCTACTATCCATGCTCCATTTTTAAGTCTGCCGAGACTGAGAGGTCTAATTCCAAACCTATCTCGAATTACAAACATTTTACTACGACTCTGAATCACTAAGCAGTAGGCACCCTCAAGCTTTTGAAGCATATCTTTAATTCGTGCCTCTAATCTACTCTCTTGACTCTTGGCAATTAGATGGACAATATTTTCCGTATCCATTCCGGTCTGAAATATTGCACCCCTATTAATTAGCCTATTTCGCACCTCATACTTATTGACTAAGTTCCCATTATGGGCTACAGATATTTCTCCCAATTTATATCTTGCAAAGACCGGTTGTGCATCTAAGATAGAATCATCTCCTGCCGTGGAGTATCTATTGTGTCCAATGGCACAGTAACCCTCCAATTTTTTTAGACTATTTTCGCTAAAAACCTCTGTTACCAATCCTCTATCTTTTATAAGACGAATCTTTTTACCATCGGCAGATGAGATACCTGTTGCCTCTTGACCACGATGTTGCATTGAGAATAGTGCATAGTATGCGATTTTAACTGCATTCTCATCACCAAAAACCCCTACAATAGCACACATTCTTCTATATACCTAAGCAATCATTTATTGTATAAAAACCATTCTCTTGATTTACAATCCATTTAGATGCTCTAATTGCACCCTTAGAGAATGTCTCTCTACTTGTCGCCGTATGGTTAAGTTCTAAGAACTCTCCATCGCCATAAAATCCAACAGTGTGTCGTCCAACAATGTCTCCACCTCTGAGTGCCATAACTGCTATCTCATCTCTACTTCTGGCACCAATCTGTCCATCTCTACCCGAAATACGAACCTTATCCAACTCTAATCCTCTACCCTTAGCCGCAAACTCTCCCAAGGTGAGGGCTGTTCCACTTGGTGCATCAACCTTATATCTATGGTGCTGCTCAACTATCTCTATATCGAAATCTCTAAGGGTTGCAGATACCTGCTCCACCAACTGTTTTAATAGTGCTATACCTGCCGACATATTCGATGAGTATAACATTGGCATCTCCTTAGCTACCTCTACCAGAAGATTCTGTTGATGCTCATTCAGACCGGTGGTAGCAATTACCAATGGAGTAGGATTTTTAAGTGCATTTTCACACAACTCTTGAGTTGCGATAGGTGCAGAGAAGTCTATGATTACATCACTCTCCTTTAATACCTCCTCCATACTATTAGTTATAATCACACTATCTGGAACAGCTACTTTTAACTCATCAAATACATGTAGTATAGTCAGCTCTAACTCACTATCCTCTAACACATTTTTAATGAGATACTCTCCCATTCTACCTGTGCTACCTACAATTCCTACTTTTATCATTTATAAATCCTATCTTTTAACTCTCTTCTTGGAGATATGAGATAACTTGAAGTGCCGCTACTGCTCCATCTCCAGCCGCAGATACCACCTGTTTTGGTGCCTCTATTCGAATATCTCCTACAGCATATAACCCTTTAACAGAGGTTCGCATATTAAGGTCAACAACGACCTGTCCCCACTCACTCATATCACATATAAAGTTACCATTCTCATCTTTCAGAACACTATTATTTACATTGTGTCCCACAAATATAAATAGTCCCGGAACTTCAAGATTTGATTTTTCACCTGTCTTTAGATTTTTTAACTTAACTCCAGTTACGCCCATTATATCACCCTCTATCTCTTCAATAATAGTATCGGTGATAAGCTCAATATTATCTATCTTTTTTACTCTCTCTACTGTCGATGGGGCAGCTCTAAATCTATCTCTTCTATGGATTAAATAGACCTTAGAGCAGATATTGGAGAGATAGTGAGCCTCTTCAAGTGCAGTATCACCCCCACCGAGAACTGCTACCTCCCTATTTTTATAGAAGAATCCATCACAAGTGGCACAGGTGCTGACACCTTTTCCCCAAAACTCATCTTCGCCTTTAATTCCGGTTCGCTTAGGTGTGCTACCTGTCCCAACTATAACCGTTTTTGCTTCAACAGAGTTACCATCTTCAAGAGTTACTACAAAATATTCATCTTTTTTGGATACTCTCTCTACCCTTTTCATCTCATGTTTTAAACCAAAAGCAAAACACTGCTCCTGCCATGTATTCATAAAGTCCATACCGGTCTTACCGGGTTGATAGAATCCCGGATAGTTCTCTATCTCGCTACTTTGAGTAATCTGTCCTCCGGGCATTCCCATCTCAAACATGATGACATTTTTAAGTCCACCACGAGTTGTATAGAGTCCGGCTGTAAGTCCTGCTGGACCTCCACCAATAATTGCACAATCTAACATTAAGAAATTCCTTATATTGTATATTTGTAGTATGAGCCAATAGATGGCTCATATAGAGATTGAGAGATTAAATTAAAGTAAAGCATTAATTTTTGATGCAAAAGCTTCCTTAGAAGCAGCACCTACCATCTGATCGACAACTTGACCATTCTTAAAGAAGAGAATTGAAGGTATTGAGCGAATACCGTATCTAATAGCTAACTCCTGCTCCTCATCTGTATTTACCTTTGCGATTGTTGCTCTTCCATCGAAATCCTCTGCTAACTCTTCAACTACGGGAGCTATCATTCTACAAGGTCCACACCAAGGGGCCCAAAAATCTACCATTGTTACACCATTTGCTACAGTAGAATCAAAATTATCTCTTGTCAATTCGACATATTTCGCCATATCCATATCCTTTTTTGTTTAATATTTTTGTTTTAATGTGAAATTATACATTAATTCCTTTAAACCTTTATCTTCCAATAGAGGTCTAAGAACTTGAATTTATAACTTAACTTTGCTTTTTTGTCAAGACCTATCTAATAAAATCTCTGGATATGCAGAGGAGCGACTCCCCTCAATAGCCTTAGTTGAAGCCCCTTTTACAGTATATACAAATGATATTTTGGGTCTATCTGTTATATTTTTATTGGCTCTATGTAGTAAAAGGGAGTGAAAAATAACAATATCCCCCTTTTCTAAGGTTGTTGAGACTTTTGTTTCTATAAGTGACACATTCTCTCGATAATCATCTCTAAAATACTCTTTATCATCAAACTGCTCACTCTTAAAACTCATCTTATGGCTACCCGGAATAAACTCTAAAACGCCATTTTGACTATTCTCCTCTCCCAAAGCTAACCAGATACTTATTAGATTATTGTCCGTAAAATTCCAATATCTTCTATCCTGATGCCAACCTGTTGCAGTGCTCTCTTTTGGCATCTTAACCATAATAGAGTTGTGGTGTGCGGTTGTAATTACAACTTGGTCATTCAAAATCTGCTCTAAGATTGGACGAATTTTTCTATTCTCCATCCAATTTTTAAATATTACATCTCTGCTATATGCCTGCCTCAATCTTCTAATGGCACCACTATTTAGAGTGCTATTGTAATCAATAACATTGGTTCTATACTCCTTAGAGTGGTTATGATACTCCTCCTCCCTCTCTATCGGCTCTATCTGATATTTTATATGAATCTTGGCTATATCTAAGATGGCATTACACTCTCTATTATCTGCAAAATCTCTTAAGATTAAGAAGCCATTTTTATTAAAAAAACTAAGCTCTTCTCGGTTTAACCTCATATCACCCCTTTATGTAACTAAAATGTAATCAAACTATTATACAATTTGATTATTAAAATAGTAGGAGAGCTTTATGAGAAAAATTATACTATCGACAGTTGTTATAGGCACCTTAGGATTTGCAGAGGGAATTACGATAAAATCGGACGCAGGTGTTATTAAGTTAAATGGAACTCACTATATCGGTTTCGTAAACAGTTCACCCAAGGAGGGAGATGATATTAATAAGTTTGAGACAAGGAGAAACTATTTTCAGGCTAAGGCATATTTTAAAGAGAATCCAAAAGATTATGTCCGAATTACAATGGATACTCATGATACACAAGAGGGGGAGAGTAATGTAAGACTTAAATATGCCTATCTCTACTTAGATAGTATCTTACCATATACGGGAGTTGAATTTGGTCAGGCACATAGACCTTGGATTGATTATGAGGAGCATAATGGTTGGTTTTACCGCTCAATCTCTAAAACCTTAGTGGAGGCTAAATATGGAGCCGATATTACAAACTCTGCCGATAGAGGTATCAATTTTAAGACGAAAACGGACTACTTTTCAAGCGAACTTGGACTATTTAATGGTGAAGGATACCATAATAAGGAAGATGGACAGGGCTTAAGTAAAGAGTGGAGATTGACAGGACATATATTGGGAACAGGTAAACAGAAATCTAAAAAATCTCTAACCTATGCAAATATCTCATTCTTTGGACAGCAGAATAGCAAAAGTAATAAACATGGCAATAGAGATTTAAACTGGATGGGGCTACATGCGGTATATAATCAACCTCTATTTCTTATAGCAGGGGAGTATATTGATGTATCGGATGGAATTGCCTCTAAGAAAGGGGAGGGTTACTCTATAAATGGAGAGTATAGATTTATGCCGAGATTTAGTCTATTGGGAAGATATGACTATTTTGATATGGACGATAACTCCGGAGATAAACAGAGGGCAATAGCCGGTATATCTTATGAGTATAATAGAAATGTGGAGTTTATTGTAAACTATCTAAAAGAGGGTGGAGATAAATTAAAAGATACTCAAAAGAGAGATGCAATTATGGTAACGGCAGAGGTTGAGTGGTAATATATGCTATAATAGCACCAAAAAATTGGAGAGGATTTTAATGTGTGTTGAGAGATTAGAGAAACTTCTTCTTGCTATAGTTATGGGTATATCTATGATGTTGGTTGCAACCGGCTCTATTAAGGCAGGATTTTTACTACAATTTGGAACTATGGTTATCTTAATTCTTAGTAGTTTTACAGGTTTCTGTTTTATTACGAAGATATTAGAGAGTGTTTTTCCACCATGTAGAGGGAAGGATAAGAGTTAATGGCAAATATCTCATATAAAGATGCGGGAGTTGATATAGATGTAGGTAATAGTTTTGTAGAGGCTATTAAATCTGATGTCAAATCAACCTTTGATAGTAATGTAATTGGTGGAATTGGCTCATTTGCAGGAGCTTACGCCCTGCCTACGGGATATAGAGAGCCAATACTTCTCTCTGCAACTGATGGAGTTGGAACAAAACTAAAGTTGGCAATAGATAGCAATAGATTTAATACGGTTGGTATAGATTTGGTAGCCATGTGTGTAAATGATTTAATCTGTAACTTTGGCACTCCAATCTTCTTTTTAGACTACTATGCTACAGGTAAGCTTATATTGGAGAATGCTAAGGAGGTAGTGGCAGGAATTGCAGAGGGTTGTAGAGAGGCAGAGTGTGCCTTAATAGGTGGAGAGACAGCAGAGATGCCCGGAATGTATGCCAATAGCGATTTTGATTTGGCGGGATTTGCTGTTGGAATTGCTGAAAAGAGTGAATTGGATAGAATCTCAAATATTAAAGCTGGACAAATTCTAATTGCACTTCCAAGTTCAGGTATTCACTCAAACGGTTTCTCATTAGTTAGAAAACTATTTTTTGAGAAATTGAAGATGAGCTTAGATAGCGATTTCAATGGACAACCTCTTATAGATACACTCCTTACCCCTACCAGAATATATGTAAGAGAGTTTAAGGCAAATAGAGATAAGATTAAGGCTCTATCACATATTACAGGTGGTGGATTGATTGAAAATCTTCCAAGAGTATTGCCAGATAATCTAAAAGCGGTTATAAAACAAGATACTATAAGGGTTCTGCCTATATTTGAGTTTATGAGCCGATATATCGATAGGAGTGAAATGTATAGAACATTTAATATGGGTGTTGGTATGGTTGCTATTATTGATAGTGAAGATGTAGATAGCTTCTGTAGAGCTACAGACGGTTATATTATCGGTTCTATAGAGAAGGGAGAAAAGGGGGTGGAGTTAATCTAAACTATATAAAATAGTCTCTTTAAAGCCATTTTTAAGAACTGTTTAAAATGCCCATTTTATGGGCTTTGGGTGAAGTTTCACCGGAAAGCCATGTTTTCAATTAAGCTGATTTTAAGGAGATTAATTGTATTATATTTTAAATAAAAAGCCGAAATATGGTTATTTGGTTGCTGTTTAAATATACTCCCTTATAGGGTTTGAAATAATTGTCTAAATATCTAACTACTTGGCTATCAGAGAGTTTAAATATACTCCCTTATAGGGTTTGAAATTCAACAAGAGGTAAAGAGGGGTCAGCTCTTGCAAAGTTTAAATATACTCCCTTATAGGGCTTGAAATTATCGTTATCTGTATATTTAAAATGTGCTATAATTCTTTAAAAAAATGGATAATAGATTATGCAACTAAAAAGACTTCCAATAGGAATTAGCACATTTAGTAAGATTGTAGAAGGTAACTATATCTATATCGATAAAACCAAAGAGGCTTTGGATTTAATAACTAACTACTCCTATGTTTTTCTCTCCCGTCCTCGCCGTTTTGGAAAATCGCTCTTTCTGGATACTCTTCAAGAGATATTTGAGGGGAATAAAAAGCTTTTTAAGGGTCTCTATATATA
>JALWZK010000059.1 GCA_027002665.1 Campylobacteraceae bacterium
ATAGTATAATACGCAAAACTTAATATAATATATTATATATAAATGTAAAATAACTGTAATTGTTATTAAGTAATTTTTATATTAAGTTTTAATTTTATTAGAAAGGAAATATCATGTCAAAAAATTTTTTAACTTCTATAGAGATATTAATCTCTTCAATAAAAGTAGGAGAAACTATATGACTATAAGTCGCATAATACTATTCTGCTCTCTTATTACAACAATCTCTTGGAGTGCATCTGCAGAAAATGGAGCGTCGTTATTTGAAGGTGTAAAACCCTTTAAAAATGGTGGAGTTGCCTGTATCTCATGTCACAATGTCAATAGTTCATCGGTTATTGCAGGAGGAGCTTTAGCACACGATTTAACCTATATGGGTGGAGAGGCAGGAGCGTCTATTGGTGCTATGGTGGCAGATGTAAACAGTATGCCATCTCCAATTATGACTGAAGCCTATAGAGGTCATGAGCTTACGGAGAAAGAGAGGGCTGACATATCTGCCTTTTTTGTGGAGAAGGTCAATCCTCAATCGAAAGATAAGGGAAAAGAGGCTCTATTTTGGATAGTCGGTCTATTAGGTGGCGTTGGTATGTTTGGTGGATTAACTCTGCTTGGCAGAAATAGAACTAAAAATAAATCTGTAAATCATGAGCTTTATGCAAGACAGATGAAGACTAAATGGAGAAGTTAATATGAGTTGGATACAAGATATTATTGAGCCAAAGACGAGAAAATGGGAAGAGTTTTATAGAAATAGGTTTCAGCATGATAAGATAGTTAGAAGCACACACGGCGTAAACTGCACAGGTAGCTGTTCGTGGCAGGTAGCTGTTAAAGATGGTATTGTGGTGTGGGAGACTCAACAGTTAGACTACCCTTTATTGGATAATAAGATACCTCCTTATGAGCCCAGAGGTTGTCAAAGAGGTATCTCCTTCTCATGGTATATATATAGTCCAATTAGAATTAAGTATCCTCTAATTCGTGGTGCATTGCTTGATGCTTATAGAGAGAAGAAAGAGGAGAATGGTGGCGACGCTATGAAGGCGTGGGAAGCTCTCCAAGCTGACAAAGCAAAGAGAAAAAGTTATCAAGAGGCCAGGGGAAAAGGTGGATTCAGAAGAGCATCTTGGGAAGAGGTCAATGAGATTATGGCTGTTGCCAATATCTATACAGCAAAGAAATATGGACCAGATAGAGTGGTAGGGTTCTCTCCTATTCCTGCCATGTCTATGTTAAGTTATGCAGCAGGTTCGAGATTTTTACAACTCTTTGGGGGAGTTAATCTTAGTTTCTATGATTGGTATTGCGACCTTCCTCCATCATTTCCAGAGGTTTGGGGTGAACAGACCGATTGTGGTGAATCTGCCGATTGGTATAATGCTAAGATGATTATCGATATGGGTGCAAATCTAAATATGACAAGAACACCCGATACCCACTTCTTTGCAGAGGCAAGGCACAATGGAACAAAGACTATTGTCTGTGCACCTGACTTCTCTATGGTAAGTAAGTTTGCCGACCAGTGGGTTCCTCTCCATGCGGGGAGTGATGGTGCATTCTGGATGGCGATTACTCATGTTTTATTAAAAGAGTTCTATGTAGATAAGCAGGTTCCATATTTTATAGATTATCTAAAAAAATACTCCGATACCCCTTTCCTTGTGAAATTAGAAAAGGATAAAAATGGTGAGCTAAGAGCAGGACGACTCTTAAGAGCCAGTGAGTTAGAGGAGTATAGAGATATAGAGAATGGAGATTGGAAATTTATTCAGATAGATAGCGAGTCAGGCTCTTTCGTTGTTCCAAAAGGCTCTGTTGGACATAGATGGGATAAACAAGAGACAGGTAAATGGAATACAAAACTTGAAAATAGTATAGATAATAGACCCTATGACCCAATCTTGACCTTAATAGATAATTGTGATGAGGTTTTACAGGCCACATTTGATGAGTTTGGATTAGATAATAAAGCTCAAAGAGGTGTTCCTGTCAAGTATGTTACAACTACAACCGGAGAGAAGGTAGCCGTAGCAACTATATTTGATATTCACATGGCACAATATGGAGTTCCAAGAGGTTTAGAGGGTAACTATCCAAAAGATTATAGTGATAAAAATTCAGCTTATACTCCTGCATGGCAAGAGATATTTACAGGAATTGACTCTGAAACAATTATTAGTATTGCAAGAGAGTGGGGACATACAGGAGAGGTGACTCAAGGTAAAAATATGGTTATTGTAGGAGCTGGAATTAACCACTGGTATCACTCCAACCTTATGTATAGAGCCGCAATTATGGCACTCATCTTTACAGGTAGTATAGGTAGAAATGGCGGTGGAATGAACCACTATGTTGGACAAGAGAAACTTGCACCGGTTGATTCATGGGGTCAGATTGCTCTCGCAAAGGATTGGAATCACACTGCAAGAGTTCAACAGGCTCCAATTTGGCACTATATGAATACAGACCAGTATAGATATGATGGGTTACACTCAAAATATAATGCTGTGCCAGACAACGAGATGACACAAAATCACATGGCGGATGACATCTATAAATCTGTGCGAATGGGTCACATGCCATTCTATCCACAATTTAATGAAAATCCATTGGAGTTAGCTAAGAAGAGTGGAGCAACTAAAAAGGAAGATATAGAAAAATTTGTATTGGAATCTTTAAAAGATAGAACCCTCAAATATTCAATAGGCGATATTGATGCGGAGGAGAACTTTCCAAGAGTTTGGTATATTTGGCGTGGTAATGCTATCGGTGGGAGTATGAAAGGTCAAGAGTATGCACTAAAACACTATCTTGGAACACATCACAATATTATTGCTAAGGACCAAGAGGCAACCAGAGAGGTAAAATGGCATGAGAAGGCACCTGTAGGAAAAATGGATTTGGTGGTTGATTTAAACTTTAGAATGGATACATCGGCTCTCTATTCTGATATTGTGTTACCATCTGCGGCATGGTATGAGAAGGCAGATATTAATACAACAGATATGCACTCATTTATCCACCCACTATCGGAGGCAGTTCCTCCTGTATGGGAGTCAAAGACAGATTGGGATATATTTGCAAATATTGCAAAGGCAACAAGTGAAGTGGCAAAAACTCATCTACCAAATGTAGTAAAAGATGTGGTAACTATCCCTCTTGGACATGATACGGCCGATGAGATAGCTCAACCAACCATTAAAGATTGGTATAAAGGTGAGTGTGAAGCGATTCCGGGTAAAACTATGCACAAAATTGTAGTGCAAGAGAGAGACTATACTAAAATCTATGATAAGTATATTACTCTTGGTAGAAAAATTAGAGATAATGGTGCAGGGGCTCACGGAAGTAGTTATAGGGTAGATGATTGTTATGATGAGATGATAGAGTCTAACCACTTTGCCACAGAGACTATAGATGGTATAAAATATCCATCTTTAAGAGAAGTTATATCGGCTATCAATGCTGTATTGCATCTATCAAGTGTAACTAATGGTAAATTGGCAGTTAGAGCTTATGAGAATGCAGAGAAAAAGACAGGTTTAAAACTCTCTGATATTATTAAACATAAAGAGGGTGTAAGAGTTCAGTATAGAGATTTGCAAAAAGCACCCCACAGATATCACTCCTCCCCGGTATGGTCGGGATTAATGATGAATGATAGAGCCTACTCAGCCTATACCTATAATATTGAAAAGATGGTTCCATGGAGAACACTAACGGGGCGACAACACACCTATTTAGACCATGAGAGCTATATCGCCTTTGGTGAAAATCTTCCAACCTATAAACCATCTCCGAAACCAGAGGTCTATGGAGACCTTAGAGAGACCGTAGTCGAAGGTAATGCAAAGGTATTAAACTGTTTAACTCCACATGGAAAATGGCATATCCATTCAACCTATATGGATAACTTAAGAATGTTAGCTCTATCGAGAGGAAAGGAGCCATGTTGGCTAAATGAATCGGATGCCAAAGAGTTAGGAATTAATGACAATGATTGGGTAGAGGTTATCAATGATAATGGTGTTTACTGCACAAGGGCAGTTGTAAGCTCAAGGATTCCAAAAGGGGTTACAATAGTATATCACACTGTTGATAGAACAATAGATGCAGTAATGCCACAAGAGCGAAAACATAGAAGTGGTGGTAATAACTCCATAACAAGAGTTAGATTAAAACCGAATCTACTTGCAGGTGGTTATGGTCAATTTACCTATTACTTTAACTACTGGGGACCAGTAGCAGTAAACAGAGATACGCATGTTATCGTTAAAAAAATGACAGAAGTTATTCATTAAGAGAGGAGATATATTATGAATGTAAGAGCTCAAATGTCAATGGTATTCCACCTTGATAAATGTCTGGGGTGTCACACATGCACAGTAGCATGTAAAAATATATGGACAGACCGAAAAGGGGCTGAGTATATGTGGTGGAATAATGTAGAGACCAAACCCGGAACAGGATACCCTACCAAATGGGAAGACCAAGATATATATAAGGGTGGTTGGGAACGCACCAAATCTGGAAAAATTAAACTCAAAGGTGCAGGTAAAGTAAAAGGGTTATTGAATATATTTCACAACCCAAACCTACCGGTCATAGATGATTACTATGAACCATTTACCTATAAGTATCGTGACCTTATAGAGTCTCCACAGTCAGACGAACAGCCTACAGCGAGACCTATATCTCTAATTACAGGTAAACCTATAGATATAAAAATGGGTCCAAATTGGGACGATGATTTAAGTGGAACTCCAGATTTTGCAAGAAAAGATGTAAACTTAGAAAATCTAACCCCAGCAGAGCAAGAGGCTATGTTTCAATTGGAGAAGATGGCATTCTACTATCTGCCAAGAATCTGTAACCACTGTATTAACCCTGCCTGTGTGGCTTCATGTCCATCAGGAGCAATCTATAAGAGAGGCGAAGATGGTGTTGTGCTAATTGACCAGAGTGTATGTCGTGGTTGGAGAATGTGTATTACAGCCTGTCCATATAAAAAGGCTTACTACAATTGGAATACAGGAAAATCAGAAAAGTGTCTCCTCTGTTATCCAAGAATAGAGTCGGGTCAAGCCCCTGCATGTATGCACACCTGCGTAGGTCGAATTAGATATCTTGGAACACTACTCTACGATGCCGACAAAATAGAAGAGGTCGCTTCAGTAGAAGATAAAGATTTAATTAGTAGTCAAATGGATATATATTTAGACCCAAATGACCCTGAGGTAATAAAATCGGCAAGAGCAAACGGTATAGCCGAATCAACAATTAAAGCAGCTCAAAACTCACCTGTCTATAAGTTTGTAAAAGAGTGGAAAGTTGCCCTACCTCTACATGCAGAGTTTAGAACTCTACCAAATCTATTCTATGTTCCACCACTATTACCGGTTATGGCATCTGTTACACAAAATAATAAGAGTGATGGAAGTGAGCTAAACCCTATTAGTAAACATTGGAGTGACGAGTGGCTATATGATACAAGTATAGAGGAGATTTTCGGCACAATTAAACAGGCGAGATTCCCTATTAAATATATGGCAAACCTATTTAGTATGGGAGATACAGAGTTAATGGAGGAGAAGCTCAAAAAGTTAATGGCTATTAGAATCTACAGACGATATAAAACGGTAGGAGATATATCCAAAGAGAAATCCGATAGAGCCTTAGCCGAGGTTAATTTAACAGAAGAGGACGCAGAGGGATTATATTATCTCACATCTCTGGCGAAATTTGAAGATAGATTTGTTATTCCTCCTGCACATAGAGAACAGGCTATTGAGATGATGGAATCGACAGCAGATGTCAAAGGTAGCGTAGGAATGGGCTTTAGAGAAAAACCGGTAAGAGGTCTATAATGGAACACTACATAGCAATTTCAAAACTATTTGACTACCCAGATGATAGTTACTTAGAAAATATAGATAGAGCTTTAAAGGCTCTTTTATATAGATATCCATCTGCATATATGGAGTTAGAGGAGTTTAAAAAACTTTTACCAACAGAGACATATAAACTGCAAGAGCTATATACAAAATCGTTTGAGGTTCAAGCAGTAACCTCATTGGAGGTTGGATATGTTCTATATGGTGATGACTATACGAGAGGTGGGATTCTATCAAATCTAACTGCTGAACATAGAGCTGTTGGAAATGATTGTGGTGGAGAGTTACCTGACCACCTTGCCAATCTGTTAAGATTATTACCAAAATTAAAAGATAGAGAACTTTTAGAGGATTTAGTAAAGCTTTTAATAGCTCCTGCCGTAGAGAATATGATGAAGGAGTATAGCCCATCAAGTATGATACAGAAAGATAGGTTATATAGAAAGCAATATAAAACGCTAATAGTCCCACCTGTTCCATTGGGAATATTTCTACACCTATTTAAGGCACTATATATTCTCTTAGATAGTGACTTTGAACTTATAAAAGAGAATAGACCATTTGAAGGCACAAGCTTCTTTGGTTTTCTAAAGAGTGAATTGGAAGTAGAAGAGGGCAAAAAGAGTTCAAATAGTTGTAGTGCTACATTTAATAGTTGTGGCACTCCTATAACAGCTTGTGGAATATAAAAGAGAAAGGATAAATATGAATTTACTACTATTTGGTGCATTACCTTATATGGCTCTGGCTCTATTTATAGCTGGAACAATCTATAGATATAGAACAGGATTTAAATACTCATCTCTATCATCACAACTCTTAGAGACAGATAGACTATTTTCTGCCTCTTTGGCGTTTCATATAGGGATTATTACAATATTTTTGGGACATTTGGTTGGATTCTTAGCTCCAGCTCTATTTATTCCAATAGGTGGTCCATCTCTTGTAATCTTAGAGACAATAGGTATAATATTTGGAGTTCTTGCCGTTATTGGAATGGTAATGTTATTGTATAGAAGAGTAACAAACGATAGAGTAAGAAGAGTCACAAATAAGATGGATATTATTATAGAGATACTACTAATTACCCAATTTATTATTGGTCTATTTATTGCTATAAGTATGCATTGGGGTTCACAATGGTATCTCTCAAATATGGTTCCATACCTACACTCAATATTCCTATTCCAACCCGATATTTCAGGAATATCTGAGATGAAACCACTTGTTCAGATACATGTTGTGTTGGCATTTTTAATTATTGGACTAATTCCATTTACAAGATTGGTTCACTTCTTAGTTGCACCATTTCACTATATCTTAAGACCATTCCAAGTGGTTAGATGGTATTGGAATCCAAAAACAATAGAAGATGCAAATCAGCAGTGGAAAAATTTAAAAAAGCCTACAAATAATTAAAAAGGAGTTATATGAACGCAACAGCAGAGATAGAAGAGATAGCAATAGGAGAGAATTCAGCCTCTCCATTCTCTCCACCAGATGCATAGTATCATTTTCAATAGAAAATAATAGAAACCACAAAAGTATCGAAAATGATTATCAATCTATTATGCAATAATATTCTACCTACTTCGATTTCACCTCACTAGCTATAATTAAGTTAATATTATAGCTTTCCTTTGCAGGAATTGGCAGTTAAGATGTCGTAGCCTAACTATTGCGGCTTAAGGTAATTGCTATTTAATACATGAATTTTACCATTTTAGTTACTTTGATAAATTATTATTGCTAAATTCATCAAAAAACATAAGTAAAACTAACAATTACTGCATTATCGCTCAATATATCTTTTTACCAACTATATCAAGGATTTTTGATACTTTTTTTTAATTTTCATTGAAAACTTTTCAATGACCACCGACTTGCCATTGTCTTTTGTAAGGTGGAATGTTATCATATCACAATAAAAAATATAAGTCAATATCTATGTAATGGAGCGTTAAAATCTCTCTTGTTTTAATAATCTTACTCCAATAATTTTTAGGAGCAACATTCAATAAAAACTCTCTATCTCTTTTGTCAATATTTTTTAGTGCTTCACCAATTAAGTCTATGCTTTTTTCTTTTATGGACATGGGTTTAGTTCCTTGTTATAAATC
>JALWZK010000060.1 GCA_027002665.1 Campylobacteraceae bacterium
TTATAGTATAGTGGAATAATTCTATTCTCTAAAATATCCATCATATTGTTATAATCTTCTCTATCTTGAGTCTCTATATCCAGATTTGGATTGGCAGGAATAATGAAGCTATTTACCCCATCAATGCCAAATTCAGGCATCCACCCATCATTAATAGAGAAGTTTATTGCTCCATTCATACTAGCACTCATTCCACTTGTTCCACTCGCCTCTCTTGTAATTCGAGGAGTATTTAACCAAATATCGGCTCCCTTTTTTAGTATAGCAGAGAGTTCAAGCTCATATCCAAGTAGCACAGCTACATTATCATACTCTAATGAGAAGTGATGAAGTTCATTGAATATATGTATAGCGTCCATATCAAATGGGTATGGTTTTCCTGCCCATATAATTTGAACTCTTCTATCACTATTGGTTATTAATCTCTTAAATCTCTCTATATCATAGGTTAAAAGGTTAGGTCTCTTATACTCTGCAAATCTTCTCGCCCATACAATAGTTAGCACATTTGGGTCAAATAGTTTACCTGTCTGATTAGCTACAACTCTAAATAGAACTCTCTTGAGATGTTTTTTTCTTCCAATTATCTCATAATCCTCATCTGTATTTAGATAGTGCTGTAGAGCATCATCAGCCCAATATTTTCTATTTTGTGCATTTGTAATAGAGATAATTGGAGATATATTAGGATAGCCACTCCAGATACTATTTGATACCTCTCCATGAAGTTTGGATACCCCATTGGCTATCTTAGATACCCTTAAAGCTCCAAGTGTTAAAGAGAAGTTATCATCTTCTATCTCTGTCAGTTCTCTAACCTCATCTATAGTTAAATCTGCAAAAAATCCCATATTTTTAAGCTTATGGATATTATGCTCCTCATTTCCAGCCTTTTCTGGAGTATGTGTTGTAAAGACTATATGCTCTCTTAACTCCTTTTGAGATGGATATTTTTTATATAGCTCAAATGCCAGAGGTAGGGCATGTCCTTCATTTAAATGATATATATCTATATTTTGATTTAGTGCCTCTAAAATTTTTACCCCTCCAACACCCAAGACAGTCTCCTGTGCAATCCGTGTATCCTCATATACATCATATAATTTATGTGAGATGGTCCTTGCAAGATAATCATTCTTATCATAATCCGTAGTCAATAGAATTATAGGTGCTGTTCCAAATGTCTCAGGTTTTAATAGAAAGGCCTTTACATAGACAGGATGGTTGTTTATATTGAGTTTTACTTCAATATTTAAATCTTCCAAAAAGTGGTATTTTTTTCGTATAAAGAGAACTTGTAAATCTTTATGTTTATCTATATTTTGGTCATAATAACCATAACTCCAGAGCATTCCCACACCAATAATATTTTGACCTAAATCATAGGCACTTCTCATATGAGAACCACTCAAAAACCCCAATCCACCAGAATATATCTTAAGTGCTTGGTCGATGGCAAACTCCATAGAGAAGTAGGCGACCGACCTCTTATACTCATCTCTTATCTTATAAGTATGTAAATTCATCTCTCTCCTTTAAGATTTAATTTTAGATAGCTTAAAATTTTAACTCAAAAAAGGAGATTAAACCTTAATCATATATTTTAGACAAGAAATATTCATAAACCTCTTTAGCTTCATATAAAAAGAATGTAGAGTTCTCATTTAACTTACCATCTTTTGTTACAGGAGTTGTAATTAGCTCTTGAACTCTATTCATAAGTTTTTCTGTATCTTTCATAGTCTCTACTGATGTTGGGTGATATGTCTCATAATCCTCTTTAATCCCCTCTACATGTAAAATCCTAGCAAGTTTTCCATTCTGCTCATCTAATAGATACTTATAATCTTCAAGAGTTGGAATTACTTGTTTTATATGCTCATCAATTTTTTCAATTTCACTCTTAGTCTCTTGCTGTTTTTTTAAGTAATTATGAGACTTCTCATATATATCATTTGCAATTTTAAAATTTTTATTCTCTTGTAGTGAGATATATACTTTATATACTAAAACACCTAATATTAATGCAGAGATAGCAACAGTTGCCTCTCCTGCCATAATATTACCCTCAGCTCCAGTCATACCTCCACCAATCCATGTAAATATCTTATCTATGGTCTCATTATTTGGAATTTTGGGTGGTTGGAGTTGAAGTTTTATTCCAAGATTAGTGATAGCAAGATATATCCAACCTACAGCTACCAATAGCATAGTTAAAAGTGATAATATAAATCCTGTAAATCTACCTGAACTTATATTTTTTAGAGAGATATCCTCATTAATAGTATCTAAAGAGATTTCAAATGGTTCATCTGACTCTTTTTGAGTATATTTATAAGAGGCTTTATC
>JALWZK010000061.1 GCA_027002665.1 Campylobacteraceae bacterium
CATAAAAATCCTTAATTAAATTTTAACTGCTATTATCTCATATAAGTATTAGCAATATATTAGAATTTAATCCAAACCTCTTAACTCTTACTTAATATTATAACATCTTTATTATGAACTATCCAATTATAAAGAGCATTCTTTTCATTTATTTTGGAATTACTGCTTGCAATCCTCTTCCATGAAGGTCTCTACGATTTGGGAGAGTGAGGTTCACTCTATCCTCTTACAATCTCCTCAATCTTAGATACAATAGTCGGGTCTTCAAGTGTTGATATATCTTGTGTAATCTTTTCACCCTTTATAATACTTCTCAAAATTCTTCTCATAATCTTACCCGAACGAGTCTTTGGTAGGTCTGGAACAAATGCCATACCATCACATAGTGCAATAGCTCCAATATCCGATTTAATAATCTGATTTATCTCTTTCATTGTCTCTAAATCATCAGCTACCTCATCAGATTTTGGAGCATCTTTCAAGACAATATATGCAAAAATCCCCTCCCCTTTAATCTCATGAGGCTTACCAACGACTGCTACACTTGCTACATTAGGGTGTTTTTTAATTGAGGCTTCAATCTCTGCCGTTCCAATTCTATGTCCAGATACATTGATAACATCATCTGTTCTACCTGTAATTGTAATATATCCATCTTCATCAACCATTGCACCGTCGCCAGAGAAGTAAACCGGTTTGCCATCTTTTTTACAATCTCCAAAATAGGATTTTTTAAATCTCTCCGGGTCATTCCATATAGTTCGTATCATACTTGGCCATGGCTTTGTAAAACACATATAACCTTTCTCTCCGATTGGAGTTGGTGTACCATCTTTCTCTATAACTTCACCCATAATACCCGGTAGTGGAAAAGTAGCAGATGAGGGCTTAATTGGGGTTGCACTTGGAATTGGGGAAATCATATGTCCACCTGTTTCAGTCTGCCAATATGTATCCACAATAGGACATCTTGAACCTCCAACCACCTCATAATACCATTTCCACGCAGGTGGGTCTATTGGCTCTCCAACTGTTCCTAAGACTCTAAGGGAGCTTAAGTCATATTTTTTAGGTTCATCTTCTCCCATCTTATGGAGAAGTCTTATAGCAGTTGGTGCTGTATAGAACTGATTTATCTGATACTCCTCTACCATTCTCCAACATCTTCCAGCATCAGGGAAAGTCGGAACCCCTTCAAACATAACTGTTGTAGCTCCACTTGCCAATGGTCCATATACTATATAGGTGTGTCCTGTAATCCAGCCAATATCTGCTGTGCACCAATAGGTATCATTATCTTGAATATCAAATACCCACTCCATAGTCATCTGAGCCCATAGGATATATCCAGCTTGGGAGTGTTGAACACCTTTCGGTTTTCCGGTGCTTCCACTTGTATAGAGTAGGAATAGTGGCTCTTCAGCCTCCATCGGTTCAGCTTCACACTTAGAGGATTGATGTTTTATAAGCTCATTATATGAGTAGTCTCTACCGGCTATCCAATCAATATCTTCTCCATTTCTCTCTACAATACAGACCTTCTCAACGGAATCACAACCACTCTCCAATGCCTTATCGACAACCGGTTTTAACATATAAGGTCTCCCCTTTCTAAATGCTCCATCTGCTGTTACTATAAGTTTTGCATTGGCATCTATAATTCTATCCCTGAGAGCATCTGCACTAAATCCACCAAATACGACAGAGTGAATTGCGCCAATCTTTGCACAAGCCAACATAACAATAGCAGATTCCGGTATCATTGGCATATAGATAACTACTCTATCTCCCTTTTTAACTCCAAACTCATTTTTAAACATATTGGCAGTCTTATTAACCTCATAGGCTAATTCTCTATATGTCAAAATTCTCTGGTCCCCATTATCGCCCTCAAATATAATTGCAGCTTTGTTTTTTTTCGTAGATAGGTGTCTATCTATACATTGATGGGCTACATTTAACTCTCCACCACTAAACCACTTATAGAATGGTGCATTGGACTCATCGAGGATACTATCAAAAGGTTTAAACCAATCTATCTTCTCTCTTGCAAATTTTGCCCAAGTTCCCTCATAATCATCTTCAAACTCTTTTACCAATTTTCTATAACTCTCCATATCTGGAATTGGAGAATTTTTAAAAAGCTCTCTATCTGGATAGAATATATCTTGACTCATGGATTATCTCCTTATATATATTGAAATTGTAAAATTTTATCTAAAAAACTTCAAGAAAAGCCTATCAAAGCAATTCTAAAATCTACATTGTTTTTTGAAATAAAACTAACATAAATATAGAGATAATACCAATTGTTATAACTTCCCCTATAGCATGAATAGCTCCTATAC
>JALWZK010000062.1 GCA_027002665.1 Campylobacteraceae bacterium
AATTGGTATAGATAAAGATGAGCTAATCAGTGGTAAAAACTTAGCCGAGATGGGTCATGAGGTTATATATGTATGTAAGGATCATGACCATGTTAATAATATTAAAAAAGGTTATTATACTCAATCTGAGAAAAAGATATTAAATGAAAAAAATAAAAAAAATAATATAGATTTTACCGCAGATTTAAAGGAGGCTCTGAATAGTGCCAATATGTGTTTTATATCTGAAAGTAATAAATATAATATATTTAATATATTATCCAATGCAAAAGAGGTAGGTGCAAATATGAGTAATCACACCTTTGTTATAGACCGTTCTGAAATACCTATTAATAGAGCGGAACATATAAAAAAGACCATACAGGAGGAGTTAAATAAGAGGAAATCAAACTTAACATTTGAAGTTATATCTGACCCAAACTTTTTAAGAGTATAATTTTACTCCAACCCCAATCCACTTAAATATGCAATAAACTGCTCTATGGCTCTATCTGAGCCATTTTTAATAGCTTCAAATCTCAAAGAGGTAGATATAATTGCACTTGGTCTAATTGGAAATGAGTATCTACCTGTAATACTCTTCTTGATTATTCGTTTATCCTTTATAAATGTAAAATCGAGTGTAGTATCTGCTTGATAATATACTACATATCCATGTGTATCATATTGGAGTGGTTTAAACTTAATGGATTTATATTTAATTTTTATTATACTATCTGCCCTCTTTTTATCCGTTACGACACTATCTAATCTGCTATATAGTGCTTTATATATAGCATCTTTTATTAAAACTGAATTTTGAGGGTCGGAGAGAGATACGATAACATCTGTATATACCCGTTTACCGAGAGTTCTATCTGTAAAATTGGCTGATGGTCTATATCCACACCCAATAAATATAATCATTAGTATATAAATTATTCCTCTCATCTACTGCCCTTTAAGGCATCTGCAATTAACTCAATGGGGTTTTTAAATACCACATCAATATTAGATTGGTATAGAGAGTTACTTATCTGCACTCTACAAGCACTACACTCTGCACTTACAACTTCTGCTCCGCTCTCCTCTATCATTTTGGCTTTCGGAATACCTGCCAACTCTGCAAGGTGATACTTTTCACTCTGCATAGTAACTCCACCAAATCCACAACATCTATTACTATCACTCATCTCTACTATATTATAGTTTTGGGACAATAGCTCTCTCGGCTCCCTATATACCCCTTGAACTTTCTTAGCGTGACAAGCGTCGTGGTAGGTTACTCTATCTTGAAATTTAACTCCTCCCTGTGCCAGAATCTCTTTTAGATTGGTAAATTTTTCAAACCATTCTGTTGCCATAAATATCTTTCTACTAAGTTTCTTGGCTCTATTAGCCCAATCCTCCATACCTCTATTTCTAAAAAATATCTCCCAATCATGTTTAATCATAGCGGAGCATGTAGCCTCCGGTATAATAATAGCCTCCACCTCATCAATAAAGCTCTCAAAATACTCAATATTCTGTTTAGATAACTTCTCAACTGTATAGAAGTCACCTGTAAAATAGGCTGGAGCTGAACAGCACATCTGCTTCTTAGGGATAAAGAGGTTGATATTGAGCTTCTTAGATATCTCTATTAGACTATCTCCAATAGTTGTATAGTTATAGTTTGCCAGACAGCCAATAAATATTGCAACTCTTCGCTTACCTCCATTATCTATCTCTTCTGGATACCTATTTAGAAAACTCACTTTACTAAGAGATGGCAATAGTCTATCACTCTTAATAATTGGCATTGGAAATCTTGGAATAATTCCACCCCTCTGAGTATCCTCTTTAAATCCACAACTCTTAAAGGTGTAGCCAAATTTCATCATAATATCCATAAGTTTTCTATGTCTAAGTAGTGTAAAGAATAGTCTCTTGAACCATGCTATTCCAAATCTATCTGCAATATCTGCTCTAACCTCCTCTATTACCATATCTGTTGGGAGTGAATTTGGACATATATCAACACAGTTGGTGCATAGAAAACAGCTCTCAAATATATCTTTTGCACCTCTATCCAACTCTAATTTACCCTCTTTATACTCCCCTAAGAGTTCAATAAATCCTCTTGGAGAGGTGACCTCATCTCTATTTATGTTGTGAATAGTGCATACCGGAATACATTTACCACACTTAATACAACTATCACTTATCTCTGTAAAGTTAAAAATATCTTCTATCTTTTTCACTATTCTCTATCTATTCTCCCCAATCCTCATATCTACTTCTATGTTTATGTTTCTCTCTCTTATATGAAGCTCGATTTTTAAGTTTTTGAAGTCTATTAAGGTGAGTCATATTAATCTCTCTTATAT
>JALWZK010000063.1 GCA_027002665.1 Campylobacteraceae bacterium
TTGCTTTCACTATATCCAATTTTCTCCCCTAACTCCTTATATGTTAAACCCAACTCTTTAGAAACTCTTTTAATTAGATGTTCCTCTTTTTTTTCCAAATCTCAACCTTTTTTTTAAAATCTATTATAGCAAAAATCTTGCCACTTTTCGCAAAATCTCGCCAATTTTTGCCTTTTCCCGTAGGGAGTCTTTAAGTATCTTCTTTTTCTACAAAGTAGATACTTCAAGTATGTCGGCTATTTTTTAGGTCACCTATTTTTCCGACCAGTAATAGGGATAGAATTACGACTACCTAAAGAGTAATGGAAAATGGAGAATAGAAATATGGATAGTAAATAATAAAGAAAAGAAATAACTAATTAATCAATATAACCAATATAGCACCAATTATAAAACCTATTTTTTTAACCGTAGGGGTAACTCTTATGGCTACCCTGAATCAAAAAACAATTTATAAGATAGATTTCAAACCCTATAAGGGAGTATATTTAAACATGGAAGAGCTTGGGGTAAGTGTTGAAGAATCTAAATTTCAAACCCTATAAGGGAGTATATTTAAACAGCAACCAAATAACCATATTTCGGCTTTTTGTTTAAAAAATGATACAATTATTTCCCTTAAAATCAGCTTAAATGAAATTTATCTCGCTAATAAAAAATTAGCCAAAAGCCCATAAAATGGGCGTTTTAAAAGTTCTTAAAAATGGCTTTAAAGAGACATTTTTTACTCTTTAAATATAATTATATCATAGGTATCTGTTGTTACAATAGATTTATGCGTTGGCACAGAGCCATTTCTATTTACTTTTCGTAACTCATCTCTTAGGAACTCAATCTCTTTTTCCATCTCATCTATTCGCTTTTTTAATTTTAAGATAACATCAACTCCGGCTAAGTTTATTCCCATTTTTCTGGTTAATTGAAGCACCAATTTTATTTTATCTATATCTCTTTGAGAGTATAATCTCATTCTGCCTTGTGTTCTTGACGGTTCAATAAGCCCCTCTTTCTCATATTGTCTTAGTGTCTGTGGGTGAATATTTAAAATAGAGGCAACAACTGATATAAGATATACAGGTTCATCGTAACTATGCATTGTCAAACTCCATCTGGTAATTTCTCTTTAAGCATTCTTTGTAAATCTTCATCTAAATCTTCCACCTTTGGAATAACTATATTTGCAATAAGATAAAGATTTCCTGAAATTCCTGTTTTTCTATTTGGAACACCTGCCCCTCTTACTCTAAATTTCTGTCCGTTTTTAGTATTTTTTGGAACTTTTAGAGTAATTGAGTCATGAATTTGCGTATTTATCTTCACCTTTCCACCAAACATAGCGGTTTTTAGTGGAATATCTATATCCAAATATAAATCGTCACCTTTTCTCTCATATCCAACAGCAGGTGCAACCTCCACCTTTATAAGTAAATCTCCTCTTTTGCCACCAACACTATTGCCTTTTCCTCTAACCCTTAGAGTCTCTCCACTATTAATTCCTGCTGGGATTTTTATATCAAAACTCTCATTATTAATTGTAATATTATGTTTTCCACCCTTTACAGCTACATAGAATGGAATAGTTATAGATGTTCTCTGGTTTAACTCTTGTGATGACGCAGAAGAAGTTCCACTACCAAATCCTCCAAAACCACTACCAAATCCACTAAAGCTACTCCCAAATCCACTAAAGCCCCCTGATGAGCTACGAGAACTTCCTCCCCCAAAGATACTATTTAGTATCTCTTCCAAATCTACATTTGAACTGCTCTGTTGTCTTGCAAAATCATGGAAATTTTGTCCACCAAATATCTGGTCACCATATAAATCATACTCATCTTTCTTCTTCTTATCGGATAAGACTTCATACGCCGCATTAATCTCTTTAAATTTATTGACTGCTTCCTCATCTTTGTTTACATCTGGATGGTATTTTCTTGCCAATTTACGATATGCTTTTTTTATCTCTTCTTGAGTAGCTTTTTCACTTACTCCTAAGGTCTCATATAAACTTTTTGCCATTTCTCTATCCCTATACAATTTTATAAATTTTAATTTAATAAAATTATATCAAAAACTTTTAGTCCATGTCAATCAATGTTAAAAAAATAGTGAAAATATTATAATAATTGGTGGAATAGATAGAGAAAAGAGATAGGAGGGTATATCTAAGAGACTATTACTATTTAGATAGAAAAAACCTAAGATTAAAATCCCATAAGCTCCCAATCTATATATAGATAGTGCCGATTTGCTATCTTGTAAAACTTCGAGAAGGGAGCGACGATTCTCCTTTAATCTCTGTTTCTCTTCATTGATAATATCTTTAGTATTGTATATATTATAAGG
>JALWZK010000064.1 GCA_027002665.1 Campylobacteraceae bacterium
GTATATAATTAAATATTAGGAGCAATTTTGAAAAAAATAGTTTTTATCTTATTTATAATAGTATTTGGACTACTGGCAGATAGTAAAATAAAACTGTGGGAAGATTATAATATAACTTCACCCCAACAGGGAGTAAATCAGAGTATAGATAAAAAAGAAGATAAAGATAGTAATAAGACTCATATTCAATTTAATAGTGATTATGATGTTGCATTAAAAGATGCAAAAGAGAGTAAAAAATATATATTTTTAATCGTAACAGAGCAGTATTGTCCATGGTGTGAAAAGCTTATAAATAGAGTATTACAAGATGGAGAGTTAAGTGAACGATTAATACAAGATTATATTCCGGTTGTGGTAGATAAGAATAATGACTACTATCCAAGTAATGTTGGAGTGACTGGAACACCCAGCGTATTTATAATTAATCCTAATACAGGAAAGATAGTTAAAACCTTAGTTGGATATCATAATAAAGATTACTATATAAAATGGTTTAACTATATCAGTAACTTAGATGATGAGCTATAAATGGCATTTATTAAGATAGATAGAGAGAATTTTTTTTACAATCTAAATCAATTTGTAGAGAGGACAGGTTCCAAAGATAAGATAGCTATTGTCCTCAAAGATAATGCCTATGGTCATGGCTTGGAGATTATGGCAAAGCTATCTTATGAGTTTGGATTAACTCAAGCTGTAGTCAGAGATATTAATGAAGCTAAGAGTATAGATAAATATTTCAAAAATATACTTATATTGGGTGATAGGGCAGTTGCAAATAGCAAATACTCATTTGCTATAAATAGTTTAGATGATATAGAGAGAGCTGAGATAGGCTCAGTAGTTGAACTTAAAGTAGATACCGGAATGCACCGTAATGGTATCGCCTTAGATGAGTTGGATAGTGCCTTAAAGCTTATAGAGGATAGGGGTTTAACTCTAAAGGGTGTTATGAGTCATAATCGCTCTGCTGATGAGCTTAGTAGTGAACTCTTTTGGCAAAATAGGATATTTAATCAGATAAAGGAGAGGGTGAAATCCTCAGGAAGGTTTAAAAATATTAGATTTCACTCATATAACTCGGCATCTGCATTGAGATTAGATTGCAAAAATCAAGATTTAATTCGTATTGGAATTGGTGCCTATGGATATAATGAGTTACCAGAAGTCTATAATAAAATAGAGTTAAAACCGGTTTTATCTCTATGGGCTAATAGAGTTGCTACGAGAAGATTAAAAAGGGGTCAGAGAGTAGGTTATGGAGGTGAATATATTGCAGATAGAGACATGACTATTTCAACTTATGATTTAGGGTATGGTGATGGTTGGATAAGATCAAATAGTTTTAAAGTTCATATAGGAGATTTACCAATTATTGGTAGAGTATCTATGGACTATATATCTCTCGAGGCCATAGATGATGAGATATTAATTTTTGATAATGTTACTAAAATTGCAAGAGAGATGCGGACTATCTCATATGAGATTCTAACTCAACTCTCAAAAACTGTAGAGAGGAGAGTTATTTAACTCTACCATCTATAATGGGAACAAATCGACATGGCTCAATTGTAGATGAGACAATTTTCCCATCTCTTTTAGAAAATTTTGTAATAATCTGCTCTCCATTAATCTCCATTGGAGCCAATAAAATTCCCCCCTCTGCCAACTGGTTAAATATAACCGTAGGAATTTTCTTAGCAGTTGCAGAGAATAGTATTCTCTCATAGGGAGCAAACTCTTTCCAACCTCGCTGACCATCATCGAAACGGGTAAATATATTATTTATTCTTGCTCTTCTAAATCTCTCCTTAGCCTTTTTAAGCAGTGAATCTATCCTCTCTATTGTAAATACTCGTCTGCACAATTTAGATAAAATTACAGCTTGATAACCGCTCCCACAACCTATCTCTAATACTGAATCAACTCCCTCTAAATCGAGATATTGTGTCATCTTTGCTACAGTTAGTGGCGATGAAATCCATTGATTCTGTTGCATTGGAAGAGCATCAAGTTGATAGGCTATATGCTCCAAACCTTTTGAGACAAAAGATTTTCTATCAACCTCTAAGAATGCTCTTTTTATATTGGGGTGAAGTTTAAATCTTTTCTCAATTCTCTCCACCATCTCTATCCGTTCTATATCTAATGTTATCAATTTCAATCCCACTCTACTAATTAAATAAGTTCATAAGGATTTTATCTAAAATGATATTAAGAACATTAGTCTATATTTTCTTGAATGAACTCGTTTAACTCTTTATATAGTTTATCATCTTTAAAGTTTATAAAATTTACTCTATCAATGATATCCTTTAATGTATCAAACTCTCGTTTTATA
>JALWZK010000065.1 GCA_027002665.1 Campylobacteraceae bacterium
TTTAGATTTTGTAGAGCCGACAAAAATCATAATATTTTTATCTGTCTGATTTGCAAAATCGATGGCAGAAGCGACATCATACATCCATATAGAATCTTTTTCGGGTTTTACATAAGTATCCGTTACATCGGTTTTTGCAATATGTGAGAATGTTTTCATTCCAAGTTTTTTTCTTGTATCATCAACCCACATATTGAAATCATAGGCATTTAGATACCCTTTTACAGTATTTACAATATGAAATTGTGGAGATATAAAATATATTGTGGGAGTATATCTTGTATATGGTAAATACTTCTGTGCATCAGGACTATTTTTATCAACCTTTGTAAATATAAATCCCTCCAAGTTCTGTTTAACATCTGGATTATTGAGAGTATATTTTTTCATTTTTGCACAATATTTACAATGTTCTGCCGTTACAAGAACCATAACTGGTCTCTGCTCTCTCTTAGATTTAATGAGAGAATTTTTTAACTCTCCTGAAATCAGTATCGCTGGAATTGTTAGTAGTAATAGAAACTTTTTCATCCATTTTCCCTTTTATTTTTTAAATGAATAATTATATATGAAATTCTATTATTTTTATGTTAAATATCCTATATAATATCAACTTCCTCTTAAAAATTTATGTTTAACTAAAGAAAAATAATGTATTATACTATTAAACATAATTATTAATAAAGGAGAACATATGAAGAGTGTAATATTAAAATATATTGCATTAAGTGTATTAATTGTCGTTGGGTTAGGAGTAAATTGTCAAGCAGAGACCACTAAAACAACAAAATCCGAAGCTAAGAGTGCAAAAAAAGATGGAAAATCAGATATTGATTTACCTGTTATTAAACTCAAAGTAGATAAATCAACTCCAACTAATCCAAAACTTAAAAAAGGGAAGGGGTGTGAAGATTTAGAAGAGGCCGAAGGTGAGGTTTTTGTTGATTATCCTATGGCTAAGACTATTCCATGTGATAAAGTTGATTGTAAAAATTTAAAACCTGCAAAACTGCATGATTATAACTATAAAGAGTTACCTACAACTCAAACAGATGGAAGTTGTGAGGGTGACGAATAAAACTTTTTTTGATATAATCCTTTTTAAAAAGGGATTATATTGAACTTTAAAACATATCCATTCGAAAAATTAAATAGTTTACTACAAAATATTAGACCAAATCCTAATTTAGAGCCACTTAGCTTAACTATTGGGGAGCCACAATTTGATACACCACAATTTATCTTAGATGAGTTAAATAGCAGAGCTTATCTCTTAAATAAATATCCTAAGAGTTCCGGTGAACCTATTTTACGAAAAGCAATTCTAAGCTATTTAAAAAATCGTTTTAATTTAAATTTAAAAAATTCTCAAATTATACCGACATTTGGAACGAGAGAGGTTCTATTTAACTTTCCTCAATTTCTACTCCACAGTATCGAAAATCCTGTAATGGCATTTACAAATCCCTTCTATCAGATATATGAAGGGGCATCAATAGCGAGTAGAGCTAAGGTTATATATCTGAATTTAACTCCTGAAAACTCATTTAAACCTCAAATAGATAGAGATAAGCTTAGTAAAGCTCACTTAGTTATTATTAATACTCCAAATAATCCAACCTCATCAGTTATGTTAATAGATGAGTTAAAGAGATGGGTAGAACTTGCACTAAAATATAATTTTATTCTCTTAAATGATGAGTGTTATATAGATTTATATCTCGATAAGCCTATATCATCTCTATTAAATGCAACTATTGAGGTTGGAAATAGTAGTTTTAAGAATATATTAGTGGTCAATTCAATATCTAAGCGCTCATCGGCACCCGGACTTAGAAGTGGATTTATAGCAGGAGATGAGAATATTCTAAAGGAGTATATGAGATATAGAACCTATGTGGGGTGTGCATCTCCTCTTCCCCTCCAATACGCTTCGGCTAAGGCTTGGGCAGACCAATCTCATACAGAGATATTTCGAGAGAAATATATTAAAAATTTTAAAATAGCTCAGGAGATTTTAAATATTAATCCGCCATTGGCAACCTTCTATATATGGTTAAAGGTTGATAATGATATAGAGTTCACTGAGAGAGTATATAGAGACTATAATTTAAAGGTTATACCCGGCTCATTTCTTGGACGAGATGGAGAGGGAAAAGGTTTTGTAAGATTGGCACTGGTTTATGATGAGAGTAGGACAAGAGAGGCACTTAATAGATTAAGAGAAGCGCTTACTTAATTTTCTTCTACTCTCTCTCCCCTTCGTCGTGCAGATATATCAAGTGGAACTCCTCTAAAATCAAATTGACTTCTAAGTATATTTGCAAGGTATCTCTTATATGAGAAGTGTAATCCTTCAGGTCTATTCATAACAAGTGCAATCTTGGGTGGTTTTGTCTCATATTGAGTAGCAAACTTTATCTTCACAACAGCTCCATTATGTGATGGTGGGTGGTGTTTAGTTACTGCAAATTTAATTATCTCATTTAGCTTAGCTGTCGGTATTCTCTGTTTATATCTCTCATAAATGGAGATTATCTCATTTAAAATTCTATTGACTCTCTGTCCTGTCTTTGCTGAGACTGTAATAATTGGAGCATAGTGTAGAAATTTTAACCTATCACGAATATTCTCTACAGCCTCTTCATATCTTAAATCTCCCCTTATATCCCATTTATTTATTACAATTAGAGAGCCGAGCTTATATTTATCTATTAAATTGGCAATTCTCTCATCTAATTCAAAAACTCCTACAGTTGCATCGATAATAAGTAGGGCAATATCTGCCTTTTTTAACATCTCTTCAGTTCTATATAGAGCATACTTCTCAATCCCTTCTATTTTACCTCTTCTTCTGATTCCAGCTGTATCTATAAATGTAATCTTATAATCTCTATACTCTATAGAGTCATCAATCGGGTCAATAGTAGTCCCTGCAACTCTCGATACAACTGCCCTCTCCTCTTTAAGTAGTGCATTTAAGAGTGAACTTTTACCTGTATTTACTCTCCCAATAATAGCCACTTTTATATCTCTCTCAATATCATCAGACGATAGTTCACTATTTTCACTCTCTTGTGGGGGAATATGCTCCTCTAACCAACTATAAAGGGGATTCATATATCTATTATGAGTTACTGAGATTGGAAAGATTATATCTGCTCCAAAACTAAAGAACTCCCAAAACTTAGTATCTCTATCTCTATCATTATCTATCTTATTTACAATTAGAGCTATAGGCTTATTTAATTTTTGAAGTCCATAAAAGAGTTCTCTATCCTCATCTTGTGGAATGGTTTTTCCATCTACCATATAGAGAATAATATCAGCCTCTTCTGCCACTTTTAAAGATAATTTCTTTACAGTAGAGAATATCTCACTACTATCATCAATACCTCCTGTATCAATTATCTCAAAACTGCGATTGTCAGATATGGTAACAACTCTCCTTTTAATATCTCGTGTTGTTCCCTCTATATTAGATGTAATTGCATCTCTCTTTCTTATAAATCTATTAAAGAGAGAGCTTTTTCCAACATTTGGTCGTCCCAGTATAGCTACTTTTTTTAAATCCATTATAAAACTCTCTTTTACCATTTTTAAAATTATATCAAAGTTTTAATTTTAAATACTATTTACTCGAAAAATATGATATAATGTTAATAATTGAATTTTTTGAAAGGATAAAGAATGAAAAAGATTAATATATTAGCTTTTATATTAATATTTACTCTCTATACTACAACAATATTTACAGGTTGTGATGGTAACGATAATAACTCCACTGCATCAGATGGGGTAACTCCCGTTATAACTCTTTATGGAGATAAACATATAGAGATACCCTTAGGCACGAGAGAGATTCCATCAAAATATGATTATAGTGCTTATGATTTTCAAGATGGAGATTTGACAGATAAGGTAGAGATAACTGATAATATAGATTGGAATAGAGTGGGAGATTATGAGATTATATATACCGTAACCGATAGTGATGGAAATGTGGGTAGAGCTGTTCGAGATATTAAAATTGTAAATAACAGCGATGATTCTCTATATAATAATGGAGATGGTGGAGGCAATGGAAACTATAACTATCAAGGTCAAGGCTCTGCTCCTATTATAACATTTAATCAAGATACAGTATATTTAACCGTAGGAGAAAATTTCCGAACCTCTCCATATTATAATGATTATAGAGCTACTGATATTGAAGATGGGGATTTAACAAGTCGAGTTATCATTGATGATAGTGAGCTGAATACAAATATTGCAGGGACATATACTGTGAGATATAGTGTAACAGATAGCTCTGGAAACTATACTGCCAGAGATAAAATTGTAGTTGTTCAAAACTACTATAATGGTGGTAATAGTGGTGGTAGTGGCAATAACTATTATAGTGAATTGGATAATTTTAAATCATGGTATAGTAGCACTTGTGGAAGAACATTTGATGAGTCACTATATGATGCTTCGACTCGTAAATATCATGGCAAGATTGACTGCTCACATAGAGGATTGAGCAGTATAGATTTATCTCCACTAAGTATCTTTGATGGAATTGATGACCTCGATTTAAGCTATAATAACCTTAGCTATATTGACTTTAGTCCTATTAGAGATATTCACGAGATGTGGGGACTTCATATAGACCATAATACTCAAGCTTTAAAAGAGCGATATGATACTGAAGAGGAGAGAAAAGCTCTCTTTAGATATTTTAGAAATATTCATGGAGGACATGGGAATACACATGATAGTAATGCAGGACTATATATATACTTTAAACCACATCAAATTATGAGAATATTCTTTTAATATATTTTAATATTAACTAATTGTTAATTTTTGGTTTTCCATCTATTTACAAAATAGATATATAATATCAATGAGAAAGATGCAGACATGATATGCCTCCTTAATCTTGTCTGCTTTGGAATCTATTGTAGTAGGTAGATTTCAAAATGAGATATTATTATTTATATTAGATTTTTTATACAATATTAAATATTTTTATAGATAAAACTCCCCCTCCCTTACTCCTTTTACTTTAAAAAATATCTCATATCTTTCTAAATCTTTAAATTAAATGGTTTTAAAATAGCTCTTAATAGTTTTCTTCCCCGTGGCAATATATAGCCTCTAAGATTTATACTATATCTATATAGTCTATTATTAAAATATCTCTCCTGCTCCTCTTTTAACTCCATTAGTGTCTGTTCAACTTCACAAAATTTTCCTGTTCTCGGGGAGATATATCGAGGATAGAGAATTAAGGCTACTGCAACCAACTCATCTAATGATACTTTTCTTGTTCTCCTCTCACATCTTCTATAATCAACTGTAAGTCCCCAACCTGCATAAAATGGTATACCATAAGTATAGACCTTTTTCTCTCTAAGTAGTGCATCAAATCCTGCACCAGAAGTTAAGGTATGAACCTCATCACTAACGCCAATTGCACTATCTATACTAATATTGGTCACAATTAGATTGGCACATCTATCTGTAATCTCTCTATGAACATTTCCAACTCTATTGCCAGATAGAACATCGGGATGAGGTTTATAGATAATAAAGGCATCGGGATTATTCTTTCTAACAATCTCCAACAAATCACTATTATTTAATCCAAACGCTCCATATCTAATAGACATATCATCTTCAACCTGCCCTGTAACTAAGATTACCTTTGAGTATCTATCTCTATCTATATTCAATTTTACATGTGATAGATGGTTATATTTTGAAAATTTTGCCTCTATAACCATCTCTCTAACTCTCTTTGCCCTATCCAATAACTCTTGTGTAAATTTATAGTTTTGTAGCATATACTCTAAATCTGAAATCTTTTTGGGATTAAAATATACCCCTCTTGAGTCTATTCCAAGAGAGTATGGCTTAGAGAAAGCAGAGCCAAGTCCAACTGAGCGGATAAAGGCATCTTCGACCCTATAGATATTTATACCCTTCTGTCTGGCAAACTCTTCAACTCTTTTAAATCTTTTAATACCATATATAAATATATTAGAGTTATCTCCAAGTCCCTTCTCTATTGCATCATCTAAATCTTTACATATAAACTTTTTATTATTTGGAGCATAAAAAAATGGCTCTATCTGCATCATTCTCCATGGAGAGAAGTTAAAGAAGTAGAGTTTTCCTTGATTTGAAGGATAATTGATATTCGACACTTAAAATCCTATTTTTACAGGAATTATAATATAATATAGGTAAAAATCGGAGATTAGATGATTGATAAAATTAATTTTATACTCCTATCTCTTATCGATATTATAATCTTAATATTACTATTTTATGTAACTGTTTTTATTAGAGATAATATATACAATGATACCGTTCCACCTTTTAATGGAGTAGAATTTATAGACTTCTCTTTTACCATAGTTATAGTCCTCTTCCTCTTTTTTAATGAGAAGATATACTCATTTAGATATGATTTTTGGCAAGAGTCTAAAAAGATAATTAAATCTCTATTCTTAGCGTATCTATTAGTTTTAACCATATTGGCTCTAATGAAAACCAATCAAGAGTATTCAAGACTATTTATAACTATATATTTTCTATTAGCTACTATTTTAATCCCCATAATTAAAATCTATACTAAAAAACTCCTATACTCATTTGATTTTTTAAAAAGGAGAGTTCTTATTATTGGAGATGAGCAGGAGAGAGAGAGGTTTAAGAGTGAATTAAAAAAAAATTTCTATCTCGGAGAGGTCTATGATGAAGAGAACTATGAAGCAGTTATTATTATCTCAAAAAATATGGGAGTTGATAGATTAAATAGCTTAATAGATAACTATAGGGATATTAATGGTGGAGTCTATATTGTTCCATATATTACAGATATAAACTTTGCACACTCAACCATTATGGAGTATTCTAATATTAGATTAAACTCCATATTTATTGAGAATAGACTTCTGATTAAGAAAAATATAATTATAAAGAATATTTTCGATAAGATTATAGCTATCTCAATTATGCCTATCTTTTTACCAATTCACATAATTATATCTATATTGATAAAGCTGGATTCAAAAGGTCCTGTTTTCTTTAAACAGCCCCGCCTTGGAAAGGATAATAGCACCTTCTCATGTTATAAATATAGAACGATGTATGAAAATTCAGATAGTATCTTAAGAGAGTATCTAATTAAAAATCCTGATGAGGTAAATTATTATAATAGATACCATAAATATAGAAATGACCCAAGAGTCACTAAGATTGGCTCATTTCTTCGCTCTACTTCACTTGATGAATTTCCACAAATCTTAAATGTTCTAAAAGGAGAGATGAGTCTTGTTGGACCCCGTCCATATATGTTAGATGAAGCAGAAAAGTTGGGAGAAGATAGAGATTTAATTCTAAAGGTAAAACCGGGAATTACAGGACTTTGGCAAGTTAGTGGGAGAAATAATCTAACTTTTCAGGAGAGAAATAGATTAGAAGTTTGGTATATTAAAAATTGGCTATTTTGGGACGATTTTATTATCTTAATTAAGACTATTAAGGTGGTTTTCCTAAAAATAGGAGTTAATTAATCCACACTAAATAGGATATAATATAAGAAAATATAAAAGAGTTTCTATGATTTTTCAAATATTATCCAACTTTATCCCGTCTCTACTATATAGTATTATCTTTTTGGGATTTTTCTATTGGCAATTTATATATATATATAGTTTAATTATAGAACAGTTCTCAACATATAGACTATTTGTGCTGTATGGATATATATTTATATATCTTTTTGGAGTTCAGATAGTCACAGTCTCACTTATTAATTTAATAGATAGATATTTGATAAGGAGAGCAAGTTTTATAATAATCTCAATATCAACTATAATTATCTTTTATATACTCTCTTTTCATAACTTCTATCATGTTATAGAATATTTTGTAAAATATCCACTCTCATATAGTGCTATTATAGGT
>JALWZK010000066.1 GCA_027002665.1 Campylobacteraceae bacterium
TTATAATACCCATAGTAAAATTTTTGCTTTTTTTTCAAAAGTTATATTAACAGATAGAGTTTTTAAAAGCTTTAAATAACTTTATATATTTATTATTCTTTGAATTTTAATTCGATTGTTAATCTTTTTTTTGTTATACTTCATTAAAAATTGGGGTATGAGATGAATATTTTATATTTGGCAATGATAGTGATACTATTTGTAGCTATTGCTATTATAACCTATATGCGAATATATAGATACTTAACTGTCACAAAAGCAACACTTACAAATAAAGAGGAGTGTCTAAGAAAGAAGAGGAAGATATTTATAGATAACTGGTATCTATTTTTCTGGTCAAATCCGAAGAGATTTATATGGATAACTATATTTTTTATGTTCCTTATACTCTTAGGAATGGCAATAGGCGGATTTTGGGGAATACTATTTAGCGTATTTATTGCTCTATGGTATATCCCTTTCTTAGTATTCGCAAGAAAGAGCTATTTATGGTTTCCTATAGAGGCAAAGAAGAGATTAGAGAGTTTTGAGAAGGCTATCACAGAGGATATCAAGAAAGAGATAACCTTTGAGGGGGATAAAATTCAAAAATTTGCGTCTCAAGATGAGGAGTTCGATTCATCTCCGCAAATATTTGTATTTCCTGTAGATGTTAAAAAGTTTGATTATCCAATTTTTGAGAATAGACCACCCAAGAAGACAGTTATTAAAGAGAGAAAATTGGAGTTTTTAATATTGTCACAGGAGTATTTTAGTATATGTAAAAATGCAACTCCATTTAATCTTCTCAATCCCAAACTGGGTCCAGTTCCAAAGAAATGCCCTGAAATAAGAAAGGGTGGTGAGTGTAATGAATACTACTACTCACAGATGCAAAATGTTGAATATGATGAAAAAGAGGAGTGCATAAGAATTATATATTATGGAGATATTGAAGATGTTATATTTAAATGTAAAAAGATAGCTCCAAATAGAAAACCTGCTATGAAGGCACTCAAAGAGAAACTAAGATTAACAGAGCGACAGAGACTTAGAAAAATTGAAGAGCATAGAAACTACGAAGAGATAAAAGAGAAAAGAGAGAAGCAAAAGAGTAAAAGTTAGAGATAGCTTTTACTCTTCCATCTTTTAATATGGTTTACACACAGGACACATTTTATATAGCTCCGTTTTGCTTATTGGATTAGAACCCCATTTGGTTTTAAACTTAGCCATACAGTTTACACACATCTGTCTATTGCTGGCTTGTGCCGGTAGATTTTTTGTAGGAAATTTATTACCACTATTTTGTGTATCGGCACACCCTAAAATAAAAACCCCAACAGTTATAACTGTAAATAAGAGATTTCTCATATCACCCTTACTCCTTAATAATTAGTATTTAATATATTACTCCTATTTTGCTAAACTTTGGCTTTAAAATTAACTTGCTATTATCTCTAAAACCTTAGCTACACCAAGTCCTACAAATGTCCCAATAATATATCCCATCATAGCCATTAATACTCCTATGGGAATTAATGCTTTATTATAAGCACCTGCCAAGATAGGTGCAGATGCAACCCCTCCAATATTTGATAGAGATGCAACTCCAAGTGAGAATAGGTCTAATTTAAATATCTTTGCAAATATAACCATAATGGAGGCGTGAATTAAGATAATGGTAAATCCTGTAAAGATATATATTGGAGCCTCTCTCAATTCCCCAAAATTCGCTCTTGAAGCGATAAGTGCTACTATAAAATATAACATTATATTGGCTAAGGGTTGAGCCGATTTCTCTCTGTTTAATGGTGTTAATCCTGTCAATATACCTGCAATTGTGGCAAAAATTACTATCCATGTAGTCTTAGTTAAAAAGTTAGTAGTTGGCATAAGTTCTGCTAACTCTTGTGAGATTAGAGAGATAACGAGAGATAGTCCAAACATAAAAAATAGAGATGGGAAATCTATACTACTATATCTATCCTCTACACTTAAAGATGAGGTAAGAGAGTCTAAAATAGAGCCGTCAGCTTCTGTCCATCTATTAAACTTAGAGGCAAATGGGACGAGGGAGAGAAGTATCATAACCCATATAGCATAATCTATTGAATCAATCAATAGAACATATCCCATTTTACTATCTGGTAAATTTAATGCCCCTTGAATTGCCACCATATTACCTGTTCCACCCAACCAAGAGCCACTCAATGCTCCAAACGCCTTCCAAGCATCACTATCAAAATGGTTATGGAATATGCTAAAGGCGATAATAAATCCCATAACAATACTAAAGGAGGCTAAGAAAAATGTCAAGAGTATCTTTTTACCAAGTTTAAAAATTTTTCTAATATCCGATTGGAGTAACATTAGAAAAATCATTGCAGGTAGGAGATTTGTCTTAAATGCTTTATATGTCTCCATTATCTCTTTACTCTTGCTCCATACTCCAATGGTGGAGAGAGTCATAATTAAAAAGTATAATAGCACAATAGCAGGTATATATTCAAAAAGTTTCGATTTACTCTTATACTCAATATATACCAACAGTGACCCAATAGATATTAAAATTGTAAGGTAGGGAAAAACACCATCTATCATAATTTATCTCTCACTTTTTAGTCACAACCGAAAAGGAGAGTTTATCTATCTCAGTATGTCTTTTGATAAAACTATTTAACTCATCTAACTTTATATTTTGAATTTTTTCCAAATCCTTTAAAGTTGAGCCTATGGGTCTATCTTGATAAAACTCTTGAAATGCTCTATGTAATCTTTGAGATAGAGTCTCATTTCTAAGTGGTTCTGAACCTAAGAGGAACTTTTTTGCACTCTCCAACTCCTCTTCAGTCGCCCCTTTCTCTAAGAATTTGGATATAACCTCCTTTACACTCTCAATAGCTTCCTCCTTAGATGCCACTTTGGTTTGGAGATAACCCCAAAAGTATGAGTATGTCCTATTAATTGCAAATCTACTATATGCAGAGTATGCCAGCCCCCTTTTAACTCTAATCTCCTCCATTAATCTTGAACCGAATCCAGAACTTCCCAAGATAAAAGATGCAACCTTAGATAGATACCTCTCCTTAGAATTATATGGAATATATAGAGGAGCGCCAAAATAGATATATGCCTGTTTACTCTCAACCGCAACCTCTTTTATCTGATTTTTTCCAACAGCCTTTAGGGTTGGAAGAGGTTTACTTTTTGTATCTGGTAGCTCTTTCAATATACCAATAGCCAGTTTTGTTGCCTCACTACTATTTATATCTCCACCCATCACAACGATTGCATTTCCCATAGTTATATGAGATGAGATATAATCTCTTATATCACTCAGATTAATATCCTTAATACTCTCAACTGTTCCAAGTGATGGCCTTGCCAATTTTGTATTTGGAAATACCATACCTCTCATAGTTAAAGCTGAAATATAATCAAAATCACTCTCCTTTCTCTTAAGCTCCCCCATAGTTTGAGTTTTAATTTTCTTTAATGTCTCATCTGTATAGTTTGGGTCTTTTAGTAGCTCTTTTAAAAGCTCTACTCCTCTATTAAATTCACTCTTGAGAGAGTTTAACTCAATAACAAATGTCTCTGCACCTGTTTGAGCAGATAGATTAATGGCTCTATTCTCCAATTTTGTAGCAAATCCTACACTTCCATCTCTTTTCGTCCCCTCATTTAATAGTTTTGCTGTAAGTTTTACCAATCCATCTTTGCTATCTGTTAGAAAGCCTGAATTTCTAAAAACTAACTGCATAGATATAATGGGAAGATGTCTATCCTCTTCAAATATAAATGGAATTGTATTTTTTCCTATTTTTATCGCTTCTAAGTTGGCACTCATTAAAACTCCTTGTAGTATTGCTATTAAAATAATTACTCTTTTCATCTTTAAAATCTCTCTAAAATATTATATGCTGTATCTCGTTTTGCCGGATTTTCTCCCATATCTGATATGAGTGAAATCATCTCCTCTTGGTTCATAGAGTTACGAACTCCTGCTGAAGAGACAACATTCTCCTCCATCATAGTTGAGCCTAAATCGTTAGCTCCAAATAGAAGAGCCAACTGTCCAATATGGCTACCCTGTGTCACCCAAGAGCTTTGAATATTTTTAAAGTTATCTAAGAAGAGTCTTGCTACCGATAGATACCTTAAATATTGATTTGGTGTTGTCTTTGTAATGGTTGGTAACTCTCTCTTTAACTCTGTATTATCACTCTGATATGACCACATAATAAAGGCTCTAAAACCCCCTGTCTCATCTTGTAGCTCTCTAATCAAATTCCAATGCTCTACTATCTCTCTCGTTGTCTCCACAGTTCCATACATCATAGTAGCAGTTGAGTTTATTCCCAATTTGTGTGCTTCTCTATGGATTTTTAACCACATATCTCTATTTAACTTTTTGGGTGAAATTATATTTCGAACTCTATCGCTAAGTATCTCTGCACCTGCTCCGGGAATTGAGCTTAACCCCTTAGCTTTTAATCTCCTTAAAACCTCCTGAATTGATATTTTAGAGCGTTTTGCAATATAGTCTATCTCTATTGCTGAAAATCCATGAATTGTAATATTTGGATATTTGGTATGAATATGCTCTATTAAATTCTCATACCACTCAATCTCCAATTTTGGGTGAACTCCACCCTGAAATAGTATCTGTGTTCCACCTATCGCTATTAACTCATCAATCTTTCTATCTATCTCATCAAAAGATAATATATAGGCATCTTCTCGCTTCTCATCTCTATAAAATGCACAAAATTTACAATTAACCCAACAGATATTAGTATAATTTATATTTCTATCTACTATAAATGTAGTTATCCCTTTAGGGTGTAGCTCCTTTTTTCTCTTATAAGCCATTTTGCCTAAGGTTTTTAAGTCTGCTTTTTCAATTAACTCTACAGCCTCATCTATACTCATGCGTCTATTCTTTAGGAAGGCACTCAAATATAATCCTTTTTAATCGGGATTATAGTATAACTACACTTCAAATAGATTAATGCTACTAATTAGTTAGAACCATTAACACTATCTAACTAAAATTACGATAAAATATAAGGTTTTATTATAGAAAAATTATATTTTATGGAGTATTATATATGGCAGAATATGGTGCTAATAATATTAAAGTGCTTAAGGGATTAGAAGCAGTTAGAAAAAGACCCGGTATGTATATTGGAGATACATCAATTAAGGGTCTTCATCACTTGGTCTATGAGGTTGTGGATAACTCTATAGATGAGGCGATGGCAGGTTACTGCGATACCATTAAGATAACTCTTACGAAAAGTGGTTCAGTAATTATAGAGGATAATGGTAGAGGTATCCCGGTAGCAGAACACCCCACAGAGAAGATTTCGGCTGCCACAGTTGTGCTTACAGTTCTTCACGCTGGAGGTAAATTTGATAAAGATACATATAAGGTCTCGGGTGGACTTCATGGAGTTGGGGTATCTGTTGTAAATGCTCTCTCTAAGAGACTGCATTTAACTATATTTAAACATGGCAATATATATGAACAGTCCTTTAAAAGAGGTATTCCAGAAGATATTTTAAAAATTACAGGCAAAACAAGAAAAAACGGAACTAAGATTGAGTTTTGGGCAGATGATATTATATTTACAGAGAGTGTCACCTTTCAAAAGGAGATTTTAGTCCGAAGATTTAGGGAACTTGCATATCTAAATCCAAAGATAAAGATTGATTTTAGAGATGAGAGAGATGGAACCAAGGAGATATTCCATTTCGAGGGTGGAATTAAACAATTTGTAGAGGATATGAATACCAAAGAGCCACTAACAACAGCTCAATTTTTTCAAGGTAAGGCTGATGATATAGAGATAGATATAGCTATAATGTATTGTAAAAGTGATACAGAGAAGTCGCTATCATTTGTAAATAATATTAGAACAGTGGATGGTGGAACTCATGAGGCTGGATTTAGAGCAGGACTTACCCGTTCCATTGCTCGATATATCTCAAAAAATGCCAATGCAAAGGAAAAAGGGGTTAAGATAACAGGTGAGGATTGTAAAGAGGGATTAATTGCTATTGTTTCCGTTAGAGTTCCTGAGCCTCAATTTGAGGGGCAGACAAAAGGGAAATTGGGCTCCAGCTATGTTAGACCATTGGTGCAGAAGTTCTTCTCTGAAAATTTCAATAAATACTTGGAGGAGAACCCAATAGAGGCTAAGGCTATTATGTCTCAAGTTCTACTTGCAGCGAGGGGAAGAGATGCAGCTAAGAGGGCAAAAGATTTAATTAAACGAAAAGACTCCATGAGTGTGGGGACACTTCCCGGAAAATTATCAGATTGTCAAACTAAAGATGCAAATTCAGCTGAAATTTATTTAGTAGAAGGAGATAGTGCCGGGGGGTGTCATTCAGGAGAAACTAAGGTAAAATGTGCTAATGGGAAAGATGTTGAGATTGCAATTTTAGCAGCAGAGCATAAAAAAGGCAAGGTAAATTTTATATATACCTATAATCATAAGACAAATAAGATTGAACTTCAAAAAATTAAAAATGCTTGGCAGACTAAAATCACAGATGATTTAATCTATATAACATTAGGTAATGGAAAGAGAGAATTATGCACTTCTGACCATCTATATATGTTAAGAGACGGAACTTATAAATCTGCTAAAGATTTAAAAGTGGGTGACTCTTTAATGGCATTAGAACTCAAATTAACAAAAGAGGTAGCTAAAATTGAGAAATATGAGGGTAAGCCTATTCCTGTTTATGATATAGAGGTTCCAAATACACATAATTTTGCTTTATCATCTGGTGTATTTGTTCATAACTCTGCAAAACAGGGAAGAGATAGAGTTTTTCAAGCTATTTTACCACTAAAGGGGAAAATTTTAAATGTTGAAAAGGCTCGTTTAGAAAAAATCTTAAAATCTGATGAGATAAAAAATATGATTACAGCATTGGGTTGTGGTATTGGAGATGAATTTAATGAAGATAAGCTTAGATACCATAAGATTATAATTATGACCGACGCAGATGTGGACGGTTGTTTAAAGGGAGATACTAAAGTTAAACTTTTAGATGGAACTTATAAGAGTATGGAAGAGTTGGAGAAACTCTATCCATCTGAAAAAGATAAATTTTGGGTTTGGGCAAGTGATGAGAATGGAAATCCTGTTCCTGCAGAGGCTCATAGTGTTAGAATTACTAAAAGAGTAACAAAACTTTATAAAATAACCTTAGATAATAACTATACTATTGAAGCTACAGATAATCACCCTTTTAGACTTATAAATGGAGAATATATAAGAGCAGATAAATTAGTAGAAAAAATGGTATTTTCAGATAAGAGAGTATTAAAATCCATAGAGATTATAGAAGTAAAAGAGACCCCTGTATATGATTTAACAGTTGATAAGTATCATAACTTTGCAATAAAAGCTGGAGAAGATAGCTCTATTTTTGTTCATAACTCACATATCCAAACACTTCTTATGACTTTCTTTTACCGTTTCTTAAAACCTATTATTAAAAAAGGGTATCTATATTTAGCTCAACCACCTCTCTATCGTTACAAGAAAGGTAAAAATGAGACATATCTAAAAGACGATAAGGCTCTAAATGATTTTTTAATTGAGAATGGAATAGATGTGTTAGACTCCTATAGTATGGGTAAAAAGGATTTAACAGAGCTATTTAAACTGGTGGCTTACTATAAGATGAGTCTATTTGAGATAGAGAAGAGATTTGCCCTATCTGAAGTTATAAGATATATGGTTGAAAATCCCGATGTTATTGGAGATAGTAATCAAGAGCTATCTATAGAATTGGAAAACTATATATATAATTTGGGATATAATATATTAACTAAGAGTGTAACTGATGAGATGATTCAATATTTTGTGCAGACCAATGATGGATTGGAGGAGCTAATAATAGATGAGACTCTATTTACCTCTCCATACTATAATGAGGCTATATA
>JALWZK010000067.1 GCA_027002665.1 Campylobacteraceae bacterium
ATACTCCTATTTATAGATAACTGCTATGCAAAAGTTTGGAATAGTCCATATATAAATATGGAAAATAGAACCAATACTCTATTTAGCTCCTTTTCTCTCACCCCCAAACATCTTGACCCTGTAATCTCATATAGCTCCAATGAGTGGAGAATTATATCTCAAATATATGAACCGCCACTACAGTATAACTATATTAAAAGACCTTATGAGTTAGAACCTCTTACACTAAGAGAGATGCCAACTATTCAATATATAGATATAAATGGAACAGTTTACTCCAGATATATCTTAAAATTGAGAGATGATATAAAGTATCAGAACCACCCTGCATTTATCAAGGAGAACCGCACTCTAAAAGATTTTAAAGATATAGAGACCATTAATGATTTTAAGGAGAGTGGAACAAGAAATCTAAAAGCTATGGATTATGAGTATGCCATTAAGAGAATGGCCGTCAGAGAATACAACTCTCCGATATTGGATACAATGAAAGAGTATATAGTTGGATTGGAAAAGTTTTCTAAGAAGATTAGTAAAATAGCAAAAGATAAAAAGGTATTAGATTTAAGAAAATATCACATTAAAGGCGTAGAGGTAATAGATGACTATACTCTATCTATCTTAATAAAAGGGAAATATCCCCAATTTCTATATTGGCTCAGTATGAACTTTTTTGCTCCAATTCCTTGGGAGGCTGACCTATTCTATCAACAAGAGGGGTTAAAGAGGAGAAATATAACTCTAAATACATATCCTATAGGGACAGGAGCCTACTATCTATCCAAAAATAGTCCAAATAGAGAGATAATATTAAAAGCAAATCCAAATTTTCATACAGAGTTCTATCCCTCAACTAAGGAGAGACTTCCATTTATAAAAGAGGTAGTCTATTCATTGGAGAAGGAGTCAATTCCACTATGGAATAAGTTTCTACAAGGCTATTATGACGCCTCTACTATAAATTCAGAGACATTTGACCAAGCTATTAAGATATCCTCAAATGGCTCTATGGGTTTAAGTGATAGTATGAAAAGGAGGGGAATTAAGATGAGCAGTTCTATTGCCCCAAGTATATTCTATATGGCTTTCAATATGAGAGACCCGATAGTAGGGGGCTATAGCGAATCGGCAAGAAAACTTAGACAAGCCATATCTATTGCTCAAAATGAGGAGGAGTATATATCTATATTTATGAATGGGAGGGGGATACCTGCACAGTCTCCTATTCCACCATCTATATTTGGATATATAGATGGAAGAGAGGGGACAAATTTTATTGTATATGATTGGATTAATGGGAAGAGGGTTAGAAAATCTATTGAGTATGCCAAAAAACTTATGGCTCAAGCAGGTTATCCCAATGGAGTATCTAAGCAGAGTGGTAAGAGATTGGTTCTATATTACGATACCACCTCAAGTGGGGCAGATGATAGAGCATTAATGGATTGGAGAAGAAAACAGTTTGCAAAACTTGGAATTGAGCTTATTATTCGCTCAACCGACTATAATCGTTTTCAAGAGAAGGTTAGAAAGGGTAAAGTTCAGATATTCTCTTGGGGGTGGAATGCAGACTATCCCGACCCTGAAAATTTCCTATTTCTCCTATATGGTAAAAATAGTGTATTAGACACTAACGGGGCTGGAATAAATAGCTCAAACTATAAAAATCCAAAATATGATAGACTATTTGAAGAGATAAAAACTATGCCAAATTCACCTTTAAGATTTAAAAAGATTAGAGAGATGATAAAGATTTTACAGAATGATGCTCCTTGGGTTTGGGGGATACACCCAAAATCGTTAGTTCTATACCACTCATGGTTTTCAAATATAGTCTCTAATGCTATGGCAAATAATACCTTAAAATATAAAAAGATAGATGGCAAACTTAGAAATAGAAAGATAGAGGAGTGGAATAGACCCAATATTATACCCTTAATAGTATTTATAATATTTTTGATATTTATCGGTTATCTTCTATATAGGATTTATAAAAATAGACAAAATCAGAGAGTTTTATAATTTATCTATCATATCAAACTTGTAGTAAATGTGGATATGTAGATAAAAACAATAGAAAAAATCAAGCAACATTTATTTGTGGATTTTGCAATTCAAAACAAAATTCAGATATAAACGCTGCTAAAAATTTGCTTTTTAGAAGTTCTAAAAAGTTGTTAAGTAGCATTTTTATCAAAAAAACTAAAATCCTTGATGAATTGCTTAAACAATTTATTGAGCGATTAAAAAATAAAAAGCAGGTTTGTAGTTGTCCTGCCATTCTATCCAATCCCTATTTTAATAGGGAGATGATTGTCTCTAATCAATCGGGTAGA